>JBKJYC010000233.1:0-3042 GCA_046715885.1 Usitatibacter sp. | reverse complement strand
CCTTGATCCAGTCGGCGCCCTTCTTGATGATGCGGTTCAGCCGGACGCGGTAGTCGGCGCCACCGGCGGCGAGCGAGAACAGCGTGCCGGAAGCGAAATCCGCGACACGCACGAGGAGCGCGTCCTGCTTGCCGTTCTTGTCGGCGCCCGGCAGGTAGATGGCTTCCACCGTGCCGCCGTCGCTGCGCAATTCGACCGACACGGGGTGGTAGCCCAGCACCTCGACCCCCAGGAGCATCTCGCCGCGCACGCGATTCGGGAGCTTGCGCACCACCTGGCCCACGATGAGCCCGCCGTTCTCCTGGTTGCGCAATCCCAGGAGGCCGTTCAGCAGGATCGAATCGCTGGTGAGCCGGTCGACGAGCAATCCGTAGCCTTTCGAGCTCAAGTCCAGCACGCGCAGGCGCGTGAGGTCGGGATCGTCCCTGGCCGCCTCCGTCGGCGCCGCATGCGTCTCGCTCGACAGGGAAAGTCCGGCGGGCGAGATCTCGATGGTGTCGGTGGCCGCGCTCTCGGCCGCGCTGGAAGGCGCCGGCAGCGTCGGGCCCTCGCGAAGCTTGCGCATGACCAGCTCGATGCCGATCGCCACGTCGACCTCGCGGTCCTCGAAGTGCGTGCGCTCCTCGATGCGGTTCTCGCTGCCGGCGAGGATCGAGTTGTAGAGCTTCTCGATGATGGCCAGCAGCGCCACGTGCTCTTCCACCGCGAACACGGCGCCCGCGCCGTAGCCCGCATACAGGCGCCCGTGGCGCAGACCCGCCTGCACCTCCTCGATCTGCGCCTTCAGCCCGTCGGCGCGGATGTAGCGCATGGAGTCCCCGTGGCTGTCCTTGCGCATGATGTGCATGCCCGACTCGGAGGCGAGGTCCACGTAGAAGAGGTGCTGGCGCGAGGAATACTCGGCGTCCAGCGCGTAGTCGCCGCACCAGGAGGAGAACCAGCCGTCGGCGATCTCGATCTGGGTCTTGGAGAGATTGCCGGTGTTCAGCAGGTCGAGGACCAGGGTGCGCAGATAGAGAGATTGCACCGAGGGCTTGAAGCTGGGCTGCGCCGGGTGCAGGACGAAGGGCACCTGCGAGTAGCCGTCGCTCTCGGAGAGCGCATAGAGCGCGTGCAGCTGCTTCCAGGGCGTCGTGCGGCCGGGCTCGGCGAGGAAGTAGCCCCACTTCACGTACGAATGGATGGCGTGCACGGCGAGCCCGGTCACCCGGAACATCGCGTCCACCGCCTCGCTCGTCTCGGCCCACTGGTTGCGGGTGCGCAGGTAGCGCTGGAAGCCGTTGGCCGCCTCCAGGCACGTGCGCTGGATGTTGAGGGCGAAGTCGCGCTCCGACTCCACGACCGCGAAGGGCTGGCGCAGGAAATCGAGCTGGTCGTAGAGGAGCAGCGCCTGGAAGTGCTCCTCGATGCGCATGAACTGCTCCAGGCGCTCCAGGGTGAAAGGCCCGCCCTCCTTGCCGAGCTCGCGGATCGCGGCCAGGAAGTGGGCGCGCGCGGTGGCCTCGCGCACGCTCTTCTGCTGCAGCACGCGCTCGACGTCGACGGGGTAGGCGGTGGCTTCCATTCGTGTCACGCCACGGTGAACATCTCGACGCTGCGAAGGGCGGGCATCGGATTGGGCGTGAGGTCCTCGTCCGTCAGGCTCGCCTGCAGCATCAGCGCGCGCCGCAGCTCCACCGCGAGCAGCTCGTTCTCGAAATCCATCGGCGCGTTGAGCCAGTTCTCCGCGATCGGGTCGAAGGTCGAGGGTGCCGGCGTCTTGCCCGCCTCGAACTTGATCGTCTCGATGCCTACGGCAAGGTCGCGGTAGAGCGCGTTGCCCGGATCGATCTCGCGTCCGAAGAACTGCACCTTGCGCCAGTTCCCGCTATGGCCGTGCTTGTCGCGATAACGCAGCGCCAACTCGGCGAACGGGCCGGACAGGCGCTCGAGCCGGTAGATCTCGAAGAGGGCAAGCCAGGCTTTCTGCTCCTCCGGGTTCTCCTCCGTGGCGAACTGCAGCAGCTCGACGGCGCGCGACAGGGCGCCGTCCTCGTAGTACAGGCGCGCGGCCTTCACGACCGAGTCCGGGTCCGAGAGCACGATCGTGCCGTTGGCGATCTCGGGAAAGCGCTGCTCGATGTAGCGGTTGCGAAGCGCCGCCGGGTCGCCGCCCCGCACCTCCGTGGCCAGGCTCGCGTCGGAGGCCATTTCCCGGCGGCGCGAGACGGCACGCACGGCGACGGCGACCGGCTCATCGGCGTAGAGGTCGACGGCTTTGTCGGCGGCCGCACGCGGCTGCGTGGTCGGCGCGGGCAGGGAAGAGGGAATCTCGGGCAGGGCTTCCTCGGCGTCGATGCCGCGGCGCCGCGAGACGCGCCAGGCGAGCAGCAGCGCCAGCAGCACCAGCAGCGCCACGAGCGCCCAGAGCCAGTCGGAGAGCGCGAAGCCGATGTCGGCACGCGTGTCCCTGGCCACCGGCTTCGGCGTGATCGCGCCCGCGGCGGGCGGTGCCGGTACGGCAACGGGCGGCTCGGGCCTCGCGATCGGCGGCTCGGGCTTCGCGGCAACGGGGGGCAGCGCGGGAGGCATGCCGGACAGCTTGAGCTGGAGCTCGGCGACGCGGCCCTCGAGGCGCTTCATGCCGTCGCGCAGCGACAGCAGCGCCGCCACCTGGTCATCGTTGTCGAGGACGAGGAGTCGCTCGCGCAGTTGCGCTCGCTTGCGATCGTCGATCCCGCGGCTGCGCGTGAGATCCACCTCGGGAGTGGAAAGCCGCAGCGTGAAGCGCTCCGCGGTTTGCGTCCGACGGCGCTCGGGCTCCGGCAGCCTCGCGGCCGCGCTCTTCGGTGCGGCCGCCTTGGGTGCGGCGAGCTTTGGTGCGGCGGGTTTGGGCGCGGCGGGTGGTGATGGCGCTGTCCTCTCGGCGACGCGCGGGGGCGCGGGTGCCGCCGCGCGCCCGGGCTCCTCTCGGCTGCGGGCGCGCGGCAGCACCCGCAGGTGGGGGAGCTCCAAGGCACCATCGGCGGGAATCGGGTCCCGCGGGCCGACGGCCGCGAGGGG
>JBKJYC010000232.1:0-5556 GCA_046715885.1 Usitatibacter sp. | reverse complement strand
GGCGAGCGCACGACTTCGAGCAGTTTCGCGGACCCGTCCTCGCGCACGCCGAGGGAGTAGGGGCCGTTGCGCGGCCCTGCCAGCACCCGGCGCAGCGCCCAATCGCGCGCGCCCGCGTCGCCCGCGCCCGCGCCCAGCTTCTCGCGAATCACGCGCTCCACCGCAACCCCGTGCACCGACACTACCTCGTGCCCCGGGTGCACGCCCGCGACGTCGGCCACGCTCGAGGCGCGCACCGCGGTGACGATCGCTTTCGAGCCGCTCCAATGCGCCCAGATGTCGGTCTCGGCCGGAACACGCCGCGGCAACGTGAAGCCTTCGCCCGAAACCGACACATGGTCGTCGCGAAGCCCGGCGAGCGCGCCTTCGAGCGCGGCGGCGAACTGGGCACGCGATCCGGCCGCGGCCGCCTTCTTGCGCCACGCCGGCAACGAACGCTTCCACTCGCCGCGCGATCCGAAGTATGCGTACTGCTTCTCGACTGCCGCCGCCATGGCGTCGAAATCCTCGGCGTATTGTTTCGGTGTCGGCGCAGAAGGCCCGCCGAAAGCGAGCCCGCAGGCAAGAAGCCATGGAAACGCGGAGAACACGGGGAACACGGAAAAGCGAAGTGAGCGACTCGTGCTCGATCGGCGTTGCGATGAGCTCAGCAATCCTCGCCTTTCAGTGTTCCCCGTGTTCTCCGTGTTTCCATCGACTTACGCCGCAGGCTTCGCCGTCGCGCGCGCGCGCGCCAGCCGATCGATCTCGGAGAGGCGCTCCTCGAGCACATCCGCGGTCACGAATCCCGAAGTCACCAGGTAGAGCTGCGGCCCGTACGCCACGCCCAGCGTGGGAAAGCCTCCCACCCCGAGGGACTGCGCGGTGGTGAAATCGAGGCGCGTCTCGTCGCGCATCTCGCTGCCCACGAGCTTCTCGAGGAACTCGTCGCGGTCATAGCCGTTCTCGGCGGCGAGGTCGGCCAGCACGCCGCGCTGGGTCACGTTGCGCCCGTCGCGATAGAACGCGGACTGGAGCGCCTTCATGAAACCCAGCGCCTTGGCGACGTCGAGGGTGCGGGCGGTGACGACGGCGCGGCACGGGGGCTCGGTGTCGTAGATGAAGCCCGGCGCGTCGAAGATGGCCTCGGAGAACGGCAGGTCGCTCGCGTCGCGCACATGCTTCCAGTGCTCGCGCAGCATCTCCTTGAAGGCCTCGCTCATGGGGTCGGTGTTGAACGGGCGCAGCCCGCCCATCACCAGGTCGAGCCTGGCGCCCGGGTGCTTCGCCAGCAGCGTATCGAGCTCGGGGCCGAAGCCGTAGCACCACGAGCAGAGCGGATCGGCGATGTAGAGGAGATGCATGCAGCGATTTTACGCTGCGACCGACCGTCCCAGCGAGAGCGCCACGACGCGGTTGCGCCCGCGGTTCTTGGCGAGCGAGAGCGCCTGGTCGGCGCGCCCCAGGATCTCCTCGATGCTCTCGGGGCCCTCGTCCAGGCGCGCGGCCACGCCCGCGCTCACCGTCACCTCGATCTCGCGCCCGTCGATGTGGATCGGATCCGCGCACACGGCCTTGCGGACGCGGCCCGCGACCACCACGGCGCCGGGCCCCGGGACTTGCGGCAGCATCACGCAGAACTCCTCGCCGCCGAAGCGCGTGAGCAGGTCTTCCTTGCGCAGCTGCGAGCGCACCACGTCGGCGAGCACGCGCAGGACCTCGTCGCCGATGCGGTGGCCGTGGCGATCGTTGATGGCCTTGAAGTGGTCGATGTCGATCATGATGAAGGACAGCGGCTGCGACGCGCGCCGCGCCAGCGCCAGAGTGCGCTCCGCGGTCTCGTGGAACGTGCGCCGGTTGTAGGCCCCGGTAAGGGGGTCGAGCGAGGCGAGCCGATCACCGGCGGCGTCCCCGCGCTCCTTGTTCATCAGCATGAAGCCGCACGAGGCGGCCACGGCCGCGACGTACGCCAGCATGAAGGTCATCGACTGGAACACGGTCGGGTCGGCGAAACCCTGCATCGTGTTCGAGGTCCACGGCGTGGCGATGGCGCGCGCGTAGAAGACCGCGGCGCGGATGCCGAAGGCGCCGATCATCAGTGCGCGCGTGGGCCCGCCGACCGGGGAGCGCAGCTGGAAGGTGACCGCGGCGGTGACCACCTGCAAGGTGCCCAGGGCAAGGCCCGCGAACAGGACCTGCGCGGAGGCGTCGCCGGCGAGGAGCGCCAGGGGCAGGCCGATGGCGGCCAGCACGGCGCTGTGCACCCAGCCCGGAAGCTTGCGCCCGCCGAACTGCAGGAGGGCGGCCGCCTGCAGGGTGAGGCCGAGGGCCAGTAGGCAGGTGGCGAGCACGGCGATCGCCGGGTCCTGGTGGGGCGCGGGCCCGGCGAAAAGCCCCAGCGCGGCGATCCGCGCGCCCAGGGAGCCGAACCAGAAGCCCATCCCGTCGCGCACTCCGCGCCGCGCCGCGATCCACAGCGTGGCCGCCAGGACCACGTCGGTGGCGATCGCGGCCAGCAGCAACGTTGCGAGATCGATCATCGACCCACATTACTCCTGTAATACGCCTCCGAATGTGCGCTACTTCACACTTTCCCGGGTTCGTGAAACGCCTCGCCCGGCACCTGAGTCACTGCGTCTTCAGCAGGTTCATGGCGATCATCTCGGCGAACTTGCTCGCCTTGATGAAGCCCTTGCCCCATTTCTCGTCGAAGTCGGCGCTCACGTTCGACGCCGTGATCTCTTCCAGCTTCTTGCCGTCGCGGATCATCTGCTTGATGCGCCCCGAGACCGCGGCGAGCATGTCGCGATAGGCCTTCAGGTCGGCCTTGGTGGCGAGGGGTCCGTGGCCGGGAATGATCTTCGTCTTGTCGGTGGCCATGGCCAGCACCAGGTCGGCCGCGGCGATCACGCCGTCCACCGTGCCGCCGCTCGAGGTGTCGATGAAGGGGTACATCCCGTTGAAATAGGTGTCGCCCATGTGGATCACGTCGCTCTTCACGAAGTGCACGATGACATCGCCGTCGGTATGCGCACGCGGCACGTGGAAGCCCCGAATCTCGTCGCCATTCAGGTGGAAGGTGATGTCGGTCGGGAACGTGACGATGGGCAGCGCGGACTTCGGCGAAGTCGGCGTCGTCATTCGCAGGAACTAGATGAACTGCTCGGTGCTCATGCGCTTGCGCACGTTGTCGTGGGCGACGATCACCGCGCCGGCCTTGCCGAAGTTCTCGTTGCCGCCGGTGTGGTCAAGGTGCCAGTGGGTGTTCAGCACGAAGCGCACCGGCTTGGGCGTGATCGCCGCGATCGCCGCCTGGATCTTCGGCGTGAGAGGGGCGAACTGGTCGTCGATGAGGAAGACCGCGTCCTCGCCGACCGAGAGGCCGAGGTTGCCACCGGCGCCGACCAGCATGTAGGTGGTCTCGTTCAGCTTCTCGGCCTTGATCTCGACCTTGGAAAAATCCTGCTGCGCCAGCGCCGGTGTGACGGCGAGGGCGGCGATTGCCAGCCAGCGTTTCATGTCTTCTTCCCCTTTTCCTTTTTGATCCAGTCCTCGATGCGCGCTTCCAGCACGGCGAGCGGCAACGCGCCGTCGTCGATCAGCGCGTTGTGGAAACGCCGCAGGTCGAAGCGCGCGCCCAGCTCGCGCGTGGCCTTCGCCCGCAGCTCCTTGATCTTGAGCTCGCCCACCTTGTAGCCCAGCGCCTGGCCGGGCCAGACGATGTAGCGGTCGACCTCGGCCACGGCATACGCCTCGGGGGAGGCGGAGTTCTCCGTGAGATAGCGGATCGCGCGCTCGCGCGTCCAGCCCAGGGCGTGCAGGCCGGTGTCCACCACGAGCCGGCAGGCGCGGAAGATCTCGTTGGAGAGCGCGCCGAAGCGCACGTACGGATCCTGGTAGAAGCCCATCTCGTAGCCCAGGCTCTCCGCATACAGCGCCCAGCCCTCGGCATAGGCGGTGTAGTTGCCCGAGCGGCGGAACGCGGGCAGGCCCGTCAACTCCTGGGCGCGCGCGATCTGCAGGTGGTGGCCGGGAACCGCCTCGTGCAGCAGCGTGGATTCCATATCGTACTTCGGCTGCTTCGCGAGGTTGTTCACGTTCGCCTCGAAGAAGCCCGCCCGGCTGCCGTCGATGGCGCCCTGGATGTACGTGGGAGCGTTGTCCCCCTCGTGGGCGTCCATCGCACGGATGCCGTAGGGCAGCCGCGGCAGCTCGGCGAAGAGCTTGGGCAGCGCGGCGTCGGCGCGTTTGGCGATGTCGCGATAGGCGGACAGCATGTCCTCGGCCCTGGTGAAGTAGAACCGGACATCGCTGCGCAGGAACTCCTGGAAGTCGGCGAAGCTCCCCGTGAAGCCCGTGGAAGCGATCACTTTCTCCATCTCGCCGCGGATGCGCGCCACCTCCGCGATGCCGATGTCGTGGATCTGGCGGGGGGTGAGCTGCGTCGTCGTCCCGACCTGCGCGGCGAGCTCGTAGTACTTCGGGCCCGCCGGCAGCGCGGAGGCGGCGATCGGCTCGCGCAGGGCGGGAATGTAGTCGCGCTCCACGAAGCGCTGGAAGGCGGCGAACGCGGGCTGCACGCGCTCGGCGATGGCGCGCCGCCCCGCCTCCGCCAGGCGGGAGCGCTCCGCTTCGGGCACGCCCGACGGAAACGCCTTGAAGGGAGCGAACAGCGGCGAGTCGGCGGGCGGGCCCTTGGCAAAGGCCTCGATCTGGCCCGGCACGGTCGCCATCACCGCCCGCGGCGGCGCCCATCCGGTGCGCATGCCTTCGCGCATGCGCGCGGTGAGCTGCTCCAACGCGCCGGGCATGGCCCCCAGGCGCTTCAGGTAATCCTCGTAGTCCTTCGCGTTTCGCGTCGGCGCGGCCTTGGCCAGGACGCTGAACCAGTCCTGGATGCCGAAGATCGGCGAGGCCGCCAGCCAGGAGTCCAGGTCGTCGGCGCCGAAGGGCAGGTCGCGGTAGAGGGCGTTGATGCGCTCCTCGCGCCGCAACCGGTCGAGCATCACCTCGCGCGACAGGCGGTCCTGCGCGTTGAGGCGCCTGGGGTCGAAGCGCACGAGCTCCGCGATGCGCTTCTTCCCCTGGGCTTTGCGCCGGGCGGTCGCGGCGCTCGAGCGGTCGCCGAGGCGGTCGTTGGCCACATCGACGCCGTAGAGCGTGGCGACCTCGGGATTTTCCTTCAGGTCCTCCTGGAAGACGCGGTCGAAGAACTTGTGCAGGACGGTGTTGCGCGGCGGCTCGGCCGCGGCGGCGGCCATCGAGACGACGGCGAGAAAGCCGGCGAAGAGGCGCCTCATTCCACCTTTCCGATCTTCTTCACCGCTTCGGCGAGCTTGCGCGAATCCTCGTCCCAGAATGACTGGAACTGCGGCGCGTCGAGGTACTGGATGGGCGTCTCGACCCGCGCCAGCGCGGCCCTGAACGTCTCGTCCGCGACCACGGCCCTGGCGGCTTCGCGCAGCTTGGCGATCACCTCGGGCGGGGTTCCCGCGGGCACGAAGAGCCCGGTCCATTGCGAGAACTGCGCGTCGTAGCCCAGCTCCTTCAGCGTCGGCACGTCGGGCAGCGCGGGAT
>JBKJYC010000231.1:0-7355 GCA_046715885.1 Usitatibacter sp. | reverse complement strand
CGCCGCTAACCCCAGAATGAACGACGGAAGTCACGGAAGCCACGGAAGAAAACCCTTGAGGGGAGTTTTCCGCGCCTTCCGTGGTTCGTTTGTAGTTCCCTTCTTCCTCGCGTTCGCGCTTGTCGTCGGGCAGCAGGCGGTGCTGCTGCACGACCTCGGCCACGCCGTCCACCCGCAAGAGCACGGCACGCCGGCGGAGCTCGGCTGCGCCACGCATTTCCTTTGCGCGCAGCTGGGAAGCGCTGTCGGGGCGAGCGCGCCGGCGATCTCGCAGGCCGTTGCCCTCCGCGTTCCGATCCTCTCGTATTTCTCCACCGAGGCGCCGCAGCGCACGCGCCTCGCCTACCGCTCCCACGCCCCTCCTGCGGCTCCCGCCTGACGCCCGACCCACGCCGCTCGTCGAGAGCGGCCCGCGTTGTGTTTTCCGGGAGCTTCCATGAAACCGCTATTCCTCGCGGGCGCCATTGCATCCGCGCTCGTCGTCTCCAAGGGCGTCCACGCCCAGCAGCAGCCGCTGAAGTCCGAAGTGAAGAAGGTCGAGACGCTCACCGTCACCGCCTCGCCGCTCAGCGCGAGCGAGGAGACGATGGCGCAGCCGGTGCAAGTGATTGCCGGCGAGGAGCTGCGCCGCAAGAGGGCGGGCTCGCTCGGCGACACCCTGGCGCAGCAGCCGGGCGTGCAGTCGAGCGCATTCGGGCCTGGCGCCGGACGCCCGATCATCCGCGGCTTCGACGCGGCGCGCGTGCAGGTGCTGGAGAACGGCATCGGCACGCTCGACGTCTCCACCATCAGCCCCGACCATGCGGTGACGGTCGAACCGATGCGCGCGCGCCAGATCGAGATCCTGCGCGGCCCGGCCACGCTGCTGTACGGTGGCGGCGCGATCGGTGGCGTGATCAACGTCGTGACGGACGTGATCCCGCGGGAGCGCCCGCAAGCGCCCACGGGCGCCGTAGAGCTGCGGGGCGGGAGCGCCAACCGCCTGCGCGAAGGTGCATTCGACGTGACCGCCCCCATGGGCCCCGCTTTCGCGATCCACGCCGACGGCTTCAAGCGCGGCGCGCGCGACTACGAGATTCCCGGAGCCGCGCGCCGCGACGACCCGGAAAGCCCCACGGACAAGCTGCCGAACAGCTTCATCGATTCGAAGGGTGGCACCGTGGGCGGCTCGTGGGTCGGAGCTCGCGGCTTCCTCGGCGCGGCGTTCGGCACGCTGCGCAGCGACTACGGCATCCCCTCGGGGGAAGGCACGCGCGTGGCACTCGAGCAGGACAAGAAAGAACTCGGCGCGGAGCTCGCGAACCCGCTCCCGGGCTTCTCGAAGATGAAGCTGCGCGCCGGCTTCAACGACTACGAGCACCGCGAGATCGAGGCCTCGGGCGAAGTGGCGACCACGTTCAGGAACAAGGCCAACGAGGCTCGGCTGGAGCTGCTGCACGCGCCCTGGTCGGGGTTCGAGGGAGCCTTCGGCGTCCACGCGCAGAACCGCGACCTCTCGGCCCTGGGCGAGGAAGCGATCATCCCGCAGACGCAGGCGCGCTCTCTCGCCGCGTTCGTGCTCGAGCGCAGGACGTGGGGCGATTTCACGCTGGAGGGCGGCGCGCGCGTCGAGCGCGAGCGGCGCAATCCCGAGGGTGATCACGCCTCGCGCACCTTCAACCCGCGCTCCTTTGCCGCCGGAGCCATCTGGAAGTTCGGCGAGCGCCTCGGCCTGCACGTGAACGCCACGCGCTCGGAGCGCGCCCCTTCGATCGAGGAGCTCTATTCGAACGGCCCGCACCACGCCACCGAGACATTCGAGATCGGCAACGAGAACCTCCGCAAGGAAAGTGCCCGCAGCCTCGACCTGTCGCTCCAGGGCTACGGGCGTCCGTTCTCCTGGAAGGCGACCGTGTTCACGAGCCGGATCCGCAACTACATCTTCGGCCAGACGCTCGACCAGGACGCAGACGGCGCCGCGGACCGCGTGGACGGCGAGGGCGCGCTCGTGCCGGGTGGCGAGTTCCTGCTGCTCGACTACGCACAGCGCGAGGCGCGCTTCCACGGCTTCGAGGTCGAATTGAGCTACCGTCCCGAGTCGGGCGCCTGGGGCGTGCGCCTCTTCGGCGATGCGGTGCGCGGCAAGCTCGTGGGCACGGGCAACGTGCCGCGCATGTCGCCGTCGCGCATCGGCGCCCAGTGGGACGGGCGCCTGGGGCCGTGGCATGCGAATGCCACCGTGGTGCGCGCGCGCGCGCAGGACCGGGTGGCCGGCTTCGAGACGCGCACCCCGGGCTACACAAGGGTGGATGCCGAGCTCGCCTATGCGACGCGGATCGCCGAGCGGACAAACGTCACCGTCTTCCTGCAGGGCACGAACCTCCTCGACCGGGAGATTCGCCTGCACACCTCGTTCCTGAAGGAGGTCGCGCCGGCGATGGGCCGGTCGTTCACGCTCGGCGTGCGCTCCGAGTTTTGATCCCCATTGGCGGTATCCTTCGCGGCGATGACTCCTTATCCCCGTTACGAAGCGCTCGACGTCCTGAGGGGCTTCGCCCTGCTCGGGATCCTCATGGTGAACTTCGAGGCGTTCGCCATGCCGGTGTTCATCGACTTCGCCTGGCGCGTGCGCCAGTTCACCGGCGCTGCCGACGTGGGCGCGATGTGGGCTATGCAGTTCCTCTGCGACGGGAAATTCATCCTCATCTTCTCGTTCCTCTTCGGCTACGGCGCGCAGAACCAGCTCGCGCGTGCCGACCCGGATGCGGCGCGGGCCGCCCGCCGGTACCAGCGCCGACTCGGTGCTCTCTTCGTCATCGGGTTGGTGCACGCCGTTGTTTTGTGGTCGGGCGACATCCTCACGGCCTACGCGATCGTCGGCTTGTTCCTCGTGCCGCTGTCGAAATCGCCCACGCGCACGCTCTGGCTGGTCGCGATCTTCGGCTGGATCTCCTCGATCGGCGCGGAGGCCGCCATGGGCTTCATTGCCGGCACCATCCAGGCGGACTCGCAGGAGGCGGCCCGCACCGTGCTCCTCTATCGCAGCGGAGCCTTCGCCGAACTGGCCGCCGATCGCATGACGTTGCTGCCGCTGCTCCTGCTCACGCCCGTCATCTACGGCCCGCAGATCCTCGCCGCCTTCACCGTCGGCATGATCGCGAGCCGCGGGCGCTGGTTCTCGGATCTCGCGGCCGAGGCGCCGCGCTGGCGGCGCGTGCTGCGCTACGCGCTGCCGGTCGCGGTGCTCGGCAATGCGATCTATCCGTTCCTCTGGGCGCAGGCGATCCGCATGGGCGACGGCGGGATGCTCACGCTTGCTTTCGCGATGCGTGGCCTGTTTCCGCCGTTCGGATCGGCGGTGTATGTCTCGGCTATCGCCTTGCTCCTCACCCATCCCGCCTGGCGCGAGCGTCTCCACGCGTTCGCGTACCCCGGTCGCATGTCGCTCTCGACCTATATCGGCGAATCGTTCCTCTGCGGCTTCCTCTTCCTCGGCTACGGGCTGCAGCTCTACGGCAAGGTGGGTCCCGCACGGGGCGCGCTGATGATGCTCGTGGTCTACGCGGTGTTGGCGCTCTTCGCGCGCTACTGGCTCACGCTCCAACGCGCCGGACCGCTGGAAATGGCGATGCGCGCGTTCGTGGAGCGCCAAAAGTAGAATGGCGGTTTCCCCGCGAGCGATAGCCATGACCGTCATCACCGAGAAGAGGGCCTTCCAGAAGGCTGCCGTGCCCATCCTCGGCACCGACAAGGCGCGCCTTCCGAAGCTGCTCGCGAAGCTCTCGCCCGTCGAGCGCCGCTGGGTCGAGACCGCGGGTTTCGAGGGCGCGGCGCAAACGTTCGCGATCGTGCCCGGCGCCAAGGGCGAGGCGGCGATGGTCCTGGTGGGCGTGCGCGACGCCGCCGATGTCTGGGCTCTCGCCAACCTCCCGATGAAGCTCCCGCGGGGACGCTACGAGCTGGGCAAGGGGCCGGTGGCGATCGCGCCGGACAATGCGGCCTTCTCGTGGGACCTCGGCAGCTACAAGTTCGCCAGGTACCTGAAAACCGGGCGGGTGCCCGCCGAGCTGCAGGTGGAGTCCTCGCCCAAGGTGCAGCTGGCGCTGCAGGTCGCGGAGGCGCAGCGCCTGGTGCGCGACCTCGTGAATACGCCCGCCGAGGACATGGGCCCGGAGCAGCTCTCGATGGCCGCGCGCGAGCAGGCGAAGCAGTTCGGCGGCAAGTTCCGCGAGTGGGTGGGCGAGCAGCTGCTGCAGGAGAATTTTCCCGCGATCCACGCGGTGGGCCGCGCCGCCTCGCGTCCGCCGCGCCTGCTGGAGATCACCTGGGGCAACCCGAAGAACCCGCGCATCGCCATCGTCGGCAAGGGGGTCTGCTTCGACACCGGCGGCCTCGACATCAAGACCGCCGAGGGCATGCGTCTCATGAAGAAGGACATGGGAGGCGCGGCGCACGCGCTGGCCCTGGCGCGCCTCGTCATGCAGCGCAAGCTGCCGCTGCGGCTGCACATGCTCATCCCCGCGGTGGAGAACGCGATCAGCGGGAACGCCTACCGGCCGGGCGACGTGGTTCCCACGCGCAAGGGCCTGCAGGTGGAGATCGGCAACACCGACGCCGAGGGACGCGTGGTGCTCTGCGATGCGCTCGCCTACGCGGTCGAGCAGGCCCCGGGCCTCGTCATCGACTTTGCCACCCTGACGGGGGCGGCGCGCGTGGCGCTGGGCCCCGAGCTGCCGGCGATGTTCACCAACGACGAGAAGACGGCGGCCAGGCTCGAGCGCTTTTCCAGCCGGCTCGAGGACCCGATGTGGCGCCTGCCGCTGTGGCGCGACTACCGCCGCCTCTTCGACAGCGAGATCGCCGACTTCAACAACTCCGGCCGCGCGGGCTTCGCCGGCGCCATCGTCGGCGCGCTCTTCCTCGACTACTTCGTGCCCCGCGATTTGCCGTGGGTGCACTTTGACGTCTACTCTTGGAACGATGTCTCGCGTCCCGGCCGCCCGCCGGGGGGCGAGATGCAGGGCCTTAGGGCAGTGCTCGCCAGCATCTCGTAGAAGGGTGCGGCACTTCCGGCGCCGGAAATGGAGCCAGCCTTGAACCGCGCAATTTTCGTCATCACCGCCGTGCTGCTCGCCGCTTGCGGCGGGGGCCTCGACCAGAAGTTCGACGCGACCAGCGAAGCGGCGTATCGCGCCAGCCTGGAGAAGATCCGCAAGGGGTCTTCGGCCGAGACCGTGCGGCAGCTCGAAGATGCGCTGCGCATCCTCGCGATCTCGGACGTTTCCATCGGCTTCGAGGGCGGCAGCCTCGGCGCCCTGGAGAAGATGCGCGGCAAGACGCCCGAGAGCCTCGCCGACGTGCTCCTTGCGCAGGTGAGCGGCAAGAGCGGCCGCGAGGTGATCGCCGCGGCCGCGGCGCGCACCAAGGAGCAGGCGGACAAGCAGCTCGCGGCGAGTAAGGCCGAGATCGC
Organism: Usitatibacter sp.; assembly: GCA_046715885.1. GTDB lineage: Bacteria > Pseudomonadota > Gammaproteobacteria > Burkholderiales > Usitatibacteraceae > Usitatibacter. Next base: position 1,906 of record JBKJYC010000231.1, on the reverse strand, counting down.
GACGCTGAAGAAGGCGCGCACCGAGAAGGACGCGGCAAGGGAATTCCTCTCCAAGGTGGAGATCCAGGAGCCGCGCATCGCGATCCTCGGCAGCGGCGCGCAGCGCATGGGGGTGCTCGATTTCAAGGTCGCCAACGGCTCCGAGGAGACGCTGGCGAGCCTCTTCCTGCGCGCTTCCGTGACGGGAGCCGAGGGCAAGGTGCTGATGACCGACGAGTTCACGTACCGCGCGTCCCCGCCGATCGCCGCGTCGCAGACGCGCGCGGTGCGGCTGCCGAGCTCCGCGCCCAACAAGTGGAATTCGCCGGAGCTGGCGAAGGAGTCGCAGCTGGGCCTCAAGCTGCACGTGGAGAACGCCTCGACCGCCGCGGGCTCGAAGCTCGCCACCAGCTTCACGCGCAAGGACGAGGAGCGGTTGGCGTTCCTCGAGAAGCAGCAGCCGCGGCTCGAAGCGATGGCCGGGGCGAGGTAGGAGGCGACGCGTCCCCATGGCCAGGAAGATCGCGATCGCGATGGTCGTGCTGCTGGCGCTGCTTGGCGGCGCGGCCTATTTCGCGTACAACCGGCTCGACGTCATCGCGCATTACGTGATCGAGAAGTACGGTCCGGAGATCGCGGGCGTGCCGGTCAAGGTGAGGGACGTGGAAGTGAGCGCGGCCGATGGCAAGGGCGCGCTGCTGGGCGTGGAGATCGGCACGCCACGCGGCTTCGGCGCGCCCCGCACCGCGCGCGTGGGCGAGATCCGCGTGCGCGTGGACCCGGCCACCGTCACCGAGGGCGTGATCGTGTTCCACGAGATCGCGATCGTGGCGCCCGAGATCAACTACGAGAAGTCCGGCGGCGGCACCAACCTGGATGCGATCCAGAAGAATATCGAGGGATATCTCAAGCGCACCGGAAGCCCAACGGACGACAAACCGGGCAGCAAGAGCGCGCCGGGGCGGCGCTACGTGATCGAGAAGCTGTCGATCCGCAACGCCCGTGTCACGATGACCGGCGCCGGGCTGAAGGGGCAGGGCATCACCTTCACCTTGCCCGACATCCAGCTCTCGAACCTCGGTCGGCGGCCCAGCGGGATCACCGCGGGCCAGGCCGCCAACATCGTGACCGACGCGCTCATCAAGCGGATCGCGCAGCGCCTGCTCACCAACATCGACCTGCTGCGCCGCGGCGGCACCGAGGGCGCCCTCGACGCTCTCAAGGGCCTGCTCAAATAGCCTAGAAACGGAAGACGACGCCGAGCATCAAGGTGTCGATATCGGCCTCGCCCGTGGTGCCGGTGGCACCCGTGGCGAACTTCTTGCCCACTTTGTCGAGGCGTTCGTACTCGAGGCGCGCCGCGATGTTCGGCGTGAAGTTCCAGTCGAGACCGACGCCGTACTTGGCCACGGTCTCGGTCGACTTGTTGCTGCGCTCGGTGCCGGGGGTGCCGTCGGTAAAGAACGTATCCCCGGAGAGCACTCCCTTCGCCCGCGTTTCCGCGCGGAAGGCGCCGATGCGGCCGAAGACCACGAGCCGGGTGCCCACGGGCGCCGAGAACACGGCATCCACGCCAAAACCCTTCACCTCGCGCTCGATGGCGACGCCGCCGAAGTTGCTGCCGCCGATCTGGAAGGCGGTGTCCGATTTCACCGAGCCGTAGTCGGAATAGTTGGCTTCCACCGAGATGATCGGCGAGAAGCGGTAGCCAAGCGTGGCCTTCCACGCGCTGTCCTTGTCGTCGAACGACGACCGGAAGTTGCTCGCGTTCGAGATCGCGCTCTCGCGGTTCTCGATGAATGCGCTGTCGGTCTTGGATTGGCCGGCGGAAAGGGCTCCGTACCAGGGGCCGAGCTGCGCTGCCGTGGGGAGCGCAGCGGCGGTCGCGACGACGAGCGCGGCGAGGTGGATCGATTGCTTCTTGGAC
>JBKJYC010000230.1:0-3218 GCA_046715885.1 Usitatibacter sp. | reverse complement strand
GAGTATTGCGGAGCCGCGACCTTCCTGCCGATGGCGCGGGACGCGGATGTGAGCCTGTTCATCTAGGAGGAGAGAAAAATGAAAATGAAGAACCTGGCGCTTGCGATCGCCGTCGGCACCCCCTTCGCCGTACACGCCACCAACGGCTACTTTTCGCACGGCTACGGGATGCAGGCCAAGGGGATGGGAGGCGCGGCAACCGCGGTCGCCGAATCCGCCTTCGGCGGCGCGAACAACCCGGCGACGATGGCCTTCGTGGGCAACCGATTCGAGATCGGGGCCGACCTGTTCAGTCCGCGGCGCAAGGCGCAAAGGTCGGGAAGCCCTCCCAGGGTTGGCCTCGACGCGTCATCCGTGAGCGGCAGCAACTACTTCCTGATCCCTGAGCTCGCCTACAATCGCATAGCCTCGCCCGACACGTCGTGGGGCGTCACGGTATATGGAAACGGGGGCATGAACACAAACTATCCCGGCGGGGAGATCCCGGGGCAGAGCGCCTGCGCACAGTTCAATCCCGGTCCGGCGAGCTACAACCTGCTCTGCGGCAGCGGCCGGCTAGGCGTCGATCTCTCCCAGCTCATTGTTGCGCCGAGCGTGGCGTGGCAGTTCGCGCCCGGCCACGCCTTGGGCGTCGCGCCGCTCCTCGCCTACCAGCGCTTCAAGCTCGAGGGACTGCAAGCTTTCGACAATCCGGGCTTTTCCTCGAGTCCCGGGAACGTCACCAATCGCGGCTACGACAGCTCGACCGGCTACGGAGTGCGCGTGGGTTACTACGGGCGCCTGTCGCCGCAGATCGCCGTGGGCGCCTCCTATGCGTCGAAGATGCGCATGGGTGAGTTCGACAAGTACAAGGGGCTGTTCGCCGAGCAGGGTGGCTTCGACATTCCCTCGCACTGGAGCGTGGGCCTGGCGTTCCACGGCTCGCCCGACTGGATGGTCACTGCCGATTACGCGCGCATCAACTATACCGACTCGAAGTCAGTGAGCAATCCGAGCTCTTTGGTGCTCCAGTGCATGGCGGGCAACGCGAGCGCCTGCCTGGGCGGATCGAACGGCGGGGGCTTCGGGTGGCGCGACGTCGACGTCTGGAAACTGGGCGTGCAGTGGCGGGCGGGCAACGACCTCACCCTGCGAGCGGGCTACAACGTAACGGACAATCCGATCGCCCCAGAGGACGTCACCATTAACATCCTTGCACCCGGCGTGGTTCGCCAGCACCTCACCTTGGGAGCCACGTGGAAACTCGATGCCGACAGCGCCGTCACGGGCGCGTTCGCGTACGTTCTGAAAAATGACGTGCAAGGGGGGAGCTTTTTCAACAACTTCGCCCCCGGGCTTGCCTTGCAAGAGAAGATCGAGATGTACCAGTACTCGATCGGGGTGCAGTACTCGCGACGGTTCTGACGCGCCTCGCCTTCCCGCCTTCCCCGTCCGGCCGGTTGTTGATGACGCTTTTGAAGCCGGCGGCCGCCACGTCGGGGAAGTGCTCCGGGCTGATCTGGGGGAGCGTCGCAAATGAAGGTGAATGGCGCACGATCGGCAAGGGCATATGTGGATCCTGTCAACCTTGGGGCGAGAGTTGCATGCTCTCGCAGTATTGCCGAAGAAGTTCGGGAACTTCGGGGGGGCACACGCCGCATTGGCGGTTCCCGAGCACCGCGTAGTCGATGAACTTTGGGTAAGGCAGATTCAGTTCGTCCATGATCTGCACGAACTCCACCAGGGTCTTGCCTCCTCCCAGCCGTGGATTGCGCTGCTTCTCCTGCGCGATCGTCGACACGCGGCGTCCGTGATAGTCGTGGGCAGGGAAGACGAGCGTATCCCCGGGCAGTGAGAAGAGCTTTTCATGAACGCTGCGGAAAAGCGCCCGGGCGTCGCCGTTCTGAAAGTCGGTCCGTCCGCACCCGTCGATCAGCAGCGCATCGCCGGTGAGCACCTTGTCGGCGACGCGATAGCAGTAGTGATCATCGGTGTGTCCGGGCGTGTGCATGCCCTCCAACCGCAGGCTGCCGGTGCCGAACGGCACGCCTTCTTCGATCCATACGTCCGCGCACGCGAAGCGGTCCGTCGCGGGAAAGGCAATCCGACTGCCCGCCTCGCGCTTCAATCGCAGCGCGGATGTGATGTGGTCGGCATGGACATGGGTCTCGACCGTGAACGCGAGATCGAGACCGAGCGATCGGACGAGTTGCAAGTCCCGCTCCCATGAGGGCATCACGGGATCGATCAGCATCGCCTGGCCCGTTTGCTCGCAGCCGAGGAGGTAGGTATAGGTGCTCGAAAGAGGCTCGAAGAGTTGGCGGAAAATCATGGGGCTCTGGACATCCGGCGCGTTCCGACGATCTGGGTCGATGGTTGTCTGGGGGAGCGAACTTCAGCTGCCGAAGGAATATCATAACCGGGGACGTCGTCAGCATCGGGAAACGATGGACACACAGCTCGCCTTGACGCACGAGAACTTGGCCTTCGCGGCTGCCTTGGTCATCCTTATCCTGCGCCACCTGTGGGTGGTGAGACGCGGCGCGAAATCAAGGGACACGATGGCATTTCGCTCCGAGTGGGTTAAGCGCATGTTTCGCCAGCCCGGCCTGGAAGTGCTCGCGGTGCAAACGCTGCGCAACTCGATCATGGCGGCTACCGTGATGGCGTCCACCTCGGCCATCGGGCTCATGGGCATCATCAGCCTGGGACGACTGGGCGGCCCGGGCGAGGCCGCCGGTGCGCGGGCATTGCCTTGGATACATGCTCTCCAATTGCAGCTCGTCCTGCCGCTGGCGCTGCTCGCAGCTTGCGTTGTGCTCTTCTCGTCGGCCTCGCGCCTGTACCACCGGTGCGGATACCTCGTGGGGCTGGGGAGCGCAAGCGCGATTCCGGCCGCCGAGGAAAGCGCGATTCAGGAGCTCACGCGCGCCACATTTCTCTATCGTCACGGCTGGCGCGTCTTCCTTGCCGCTGTCGCTACGGGTGCGTGGCTGGTGAGCGGATGGCTCGCGTTGCTGACGACAATCGTTCTCGTCCTGATCGACATCGCAGCCAAGGCGGAGTGAAGGGCCAGCCGGCGCGCCACCGGCGGCAGCGAAGGCAGCGACCACTCAAGCGCGGCCCGCCCGCGCTGCCACGAGATAGTAGAGCACCGGGATGACGACGAGTGTGAGGAGAGTTGATACGAGGATCCCGAAGATGAGCGAGATGGCCAGCCCGTTGAAGATCGGGTCGTC
>JBKJYC010000229.1:0-2520 GCA_046715885.1 Usitatibacter sp. | reverse complement strand
TTCACCGGCAACGGCAGCTCGCGGGCGCCAAGCGCCTCGCCGCTGCGTCCATGGCCGATCTCGTCCTCGCGCATCTGCTCGACGATCGCCCGGCTGCGCCCATCGTCGGCAGGCAGCCTTTCGAGATGGCCCTCGAGGTGCTTCTCCACCTGCCGCTCGGTCTCGACGAGGAATCCCAGACTCCAGCGATCTCCGGCCAGACCGGAGAACAGGCCGAGCATGAAGGATCCGGTGTACCAGAACGGAGAGAGCAGGCTTGGCCGGGAATCGAGCTCCACCAGGCGTTCGCGGCACCAATTCAAGTGGTCCCGCTCCTCCGCGCTCGCGCGCTCGAGCGCTTGCCGGACGTCCGGGTCCCTGGCGACGATTGCCTGGCCTGCGTAGAGGGCCTGCGCGCAGATCTCGCCCGCGTGGTTGACGCGCATCAGTCCTGCCGAGTGTCGACGCTCAGCAGGCGAGGACGGCGAAGCCTCGCCCTCGCCCGGGGAAGAGCGCGATGCGGACGCAGCGCCCGAAAGCGTTCGCAAAGCGTTGTCCGCGGCGATGAGGAGGCGGTCCAGAAGCGAAGCGCTCATGGCCGGAGGATAGCAGCGGAAGCGGAAAAGAAAACGGGCGCGGCCTTCGCCGCACCCGTCCCTGCGTCTGCCGCCGTGCTGCCTAGCTTAGAACAAGTGACGAACACCCAGGCCGATGCCCTGCGGGCTCTGGCCCGCGGCGCCGATGGGGTTCGACCCGAAGTTGCAATTCATGCCGTTGTCGTTCTCGACCTTGGTGTAGCTGGCGATGAAGAACGTGCGGCGCGTGAAGTCGTAGCGGTAGCCGATCGAGCCCATGTCGCACTCGAGGCTGGTGCCGTCGACTTCGGCGTGCTGCACGGACGCCAGGAGAACGTTCTTCCCGAACGCCCACTCGAGACCAACCATGTACGACTCGTCCTTGGTCTTCGCCGTGGTCGCCGTGCCGTCGCGCTCATAGCGGCCGTAGTGCCCGGAAACCTTCACGGGGCCGAACTTGTACGAAGCGGCGATGGCCTGTCCGTCTTCGCTCACATTCGTCCCGCTGACGACCGCGACATCCTTGTGCTTCTCGTAGGCAATGGCGACGTAGAGATTGCCCCCCGAGTAGGCCAGCGAGGCGCCGTGCACGCTGGGATTGCTCGTTCCGCTCTTGCCTTCGTTGGCGGTGTAATGCAGGCGAGCCGTGAAGCCGGCCAGGTTCGGCGACCAGTACTGAACCGTATTCTGTTCGCGGCGGCTGAAGTTGCCCTGGTCCAGAGCGGCGCCGGTGATGTCGCCGTTGGTGAGGTCACCCCACGGATCGACGGCGGTCTGCGTGACCTTCATCGGCGTATCCCAGCGGCCCAGGAGGATGCTGCCGAAGCCACCCTGCAAACCGATGGCGCTGTTGCGGTTTGCGAAGGCGGTGACGTTGGTTTCAGGCGGGAATGCGGTTTCGAGCTGGAAGAAGGCTTTCAAGCCGCCACCCAAGTCCTCGGTGCCGCGCACGCCCAAGTAGGACGCTTGGTCCGTCACGCGATTGCGACGCGCAACCGGGGAAGCGCCGCCTTTCGCCTCGACGGACTCGAACATCACATAAACGCGTCCGTAGAGCGTCACAGGGTTGGCGGTCTGCGCCATGGCTGCCGGCGCAACACTAATGCCGGCGATCGCCAGGGCGATCAGTTTCTTGTTCATCAGAATCTCCTTTGTTGAGTGAGGCCGTGTGTGCTGGAACGCTTGGAACCTCGTGGGGATTTTGTCGCCCCGATTCTTGCACTTCTCCCACGTAATTTTTTGAGAAGCCGCTAGCATCATGCCAAAGGCCTTTGGTTCCCTCAAGTAGAAATGCCCAAATGCGCAACAAACCCGAGGGCTTGTTGCAAAAATACAACAGGCGAAATTAGCCTCTCCACGCTGGGGAAAAGACCCTCTCCAGCTCCGCTCCGGGGTCCCGCGCCGACATGAACGCGGAACCTACTAAGTAGGCGCTCACCCCGCCTTCGAAGAGCAATCGGACGTCCTCGGGCGTGCCGATCCCGCTCTCGCACACGACGATCTTCTCCGCCGGGACCTTGGGAAGCAGCTCCAGCGTGGTCTCGAGGCGCGTCTCGAAGGTCCGAAGGTCGCGATTGTTGATCCCCACCAGGGCCGTCTGCAGTTGCAGCGCGATGTCGAGTCCCACGGCGTCATGGCTCTCCACGAGCACGTCCATGCCGAGGGACTTCGCGAGGTGCTCCAGCTCGCGCAGGGTCTGTGCCGGTGCCGCCCCGACAATGAGCAGGATGCAGTCGGCGCCCATCGCGCGCGCTTCGAACACCTGCCACGGATCGATCATGAAGTCCTTGCGCAGGACGGGCAGGTCGCAGGAAGCCCGCGCCTGCTTCAGAAAATCAGGCTCGCCCTGGAAGAACTGGCGGTCGGTCAGCACCGACAGGCAGGCGGCGCTGGTCTTGCCGTCGCCGTCGGCATAGCTCTGCGCGATATCCGCCGGGATGAACTCCTCGCGCAGCACACCCTTGCT
>JBKJYC010000228.1:0-3968 GCA_046715885.1 Usitatibacter sp. | reverse complement strand
CGTTGGCGTCGCCCTCGAGCTCGAAGGTGACGCCGTGGGCTAGCCAGCCGCCGAAGGTCTGGCCCGCGGTGCCCTTGAACTTCACGTGGATCGTGTCTTCCGGCAGGCCCTGGTGCCCATAGCGCCGCGCGATCTCGCCGGAGAGCATGGCGCCCACGGTGCGGTTGCGGTTGAAGATGCGGCTCTCGACCTGGACCGGCTTCTTCGAGTCCAGCGCCGCCCTGGCCTTCGCCATCAGCTCGTGGTCCAGCGCCTTCTCGAGGCCGTGGTCCTGCTTCTCGGCAACGTGGATCGCGACTTCAGGGCCGACGTGGGGGCGGTAGAAGAGCCGGGAGAAATCCAGCCCGCGCGCCTTCCAGTGCTCGATGCCGGCGCGCAAGTCCAGCTTGTCGGTGCGACCGACCATCTCCTCGAAGGTGCGGAAGCCGAGCTTCGCCATGTGCTCGCGCACTTCCTCGGCAACGAAGAAGAAGTAGTTGATGACGTGCTCGGGCTTGCCGTCGAATTTCTTGATCAGCTCGGGGTCCTGCGTGGCCACGCCCACGGGGCAGGTGTTGAGGTGGCACTTGCGCATCATGATGCAGCCCTCGACCACCAGCGGCGCGGTGGCGAAGCCGAACTCGTCGGCGCCCAGCAACGCGCCGACCACGACGTCGCGGCCGGTCTTCATCTGGCCGTCGGCCTGCACGCTGATGCGCCCGCGCAGCTTGTTCAGCACCAGGGTCTGCTGCGTTTCCGCGACGCCGATCTCCCAGGGGCTGCCGGCGTACTTGATCGACGAAAGGGGCGAGGCGCCCGTGCCGCCGTCGTGGCCGGAGATGGTGACGTGGTCCGCCTTCGCCTTCGCCACTCCCGCGGCGACGGTACCCACGCCGATCTCGGAAACGAGCTTCACCGAAACGAGCGCGCGCGGATTCACGTTCTTCAGGTCGTGGATCAGCTGCGCCAGGTCCTCGATGGAATAGATGTCGTGGTGCGGCGGCGGCGAGATGAGGCCCACGCCGGGCACCGTGTGGCGCACCTTGGCAATGTACTTGGAGACCTTGTGGCCGGGAAGCTGGCCGCCCTCTCCGGGCTTGGCACCCTGCGCCATCTTGATCTGCAGGACGTCGGCGTTGACCAGGTACTCCGTGGTGACGCCGAAGCGCCCCGCGGCCACCTGCTTGATGGCCGAGCGCATCGAGTCGCCGTTGGGAAGCGGCAGGTAGCGGATCGGATCCTCGCCGCCTTCGCCGGTGTTCGACTTGCCGCCGATCCGGTTCATGGCGATGGCGAGCGTCGAATGCGCCTCGTGCGAGATCGAGCCGAGGGACATGGCGCCGGTGGCGAAGCGCTTCACGATCTCCTTGGCGCTCTCCACCTCCTCGAGGGGGACAGGGGTCGCGGCGTCCTTGATCCCGAAGAGGCCGCGCAGCGTCATCAGCTTCTCGCTCTGTTCGTCGACCAGGGCCGAGTACTGCTTGAAGGTCGAGTAGTTGTTCGCGCGCGTCGAGTGCTGCAGCTTCGCGATCGTGTCGGGCGTCCACATGTGCGCCTCGCCGCGCGTGCGCAGCGCATATTCGCCGCCCGGGTCGAGGGTGTCGGAGCACAGCGGCGAGCTCGAGTAGGCGAACTCGTGCAGGCGCACCGCTTCCCGCGCGACTTCCGGCAGGCCGATGCCCTCCACGGCGGTGGGCGTTCCGGTGAAATATTTGTCGACGAACTTCGTGTTCAGGCCGATGGCCTCGAAGATCTGCGCGCCGCAGTAGGACTGGTAGGTGGAGATGCCCATCTTGGACATCACCTTCAGCAGGCCCTTGCCGATTGCCTTGATGTAGCGCTTCACCAGCTCCCTGTCGTCGACCTTCTGGGGGAGCGCGTCCCGGATGTCCAGGAGTGTCGCGAAGGCGAGGTTGGGATGGATCGCCTCGGCTCCGAAGCCCGCGAGGCACGCAAAGTGGTGCACTTCGCGGGCGGAGCCGGTCTCGACCACGAGGCCCGAGCGCGTGCGCAGGCCCGCGCGCACCAGGTGGTGGTGCACCGCGGCGGTGGCGAGCAGCGCGGGGATCGCGATGAGCTCCCCGGAGACGTCGCGGTCGGTGAGGATGATGATGTTCACGCCCTTGCGCACCGCGTCTTCGGCGTCCGCGCACAGGCGTGCCAGAGCGGGCTCCACGCCATCCACGCCCCACTCGGCGGGGAAGCACATGGATAGGATCTCGCTCTTGAAGTGGCCGTTGGTGAAGTCGTGGACGCGGCGCAGCTTCTCCATGTCCTCGAAGGTGAGGATGGGCTGCGAGACCTCCAGGCGCATCACCGGCTCGGTCGAATCCGGCGACAGCAGGTTGGGGCGCGGGCCGATGAAGGACACGAGCGACATCACCAGCTGCTCGCGGATCGGGTCGATCGGCGGATTCGTCACCTGGGCGAAGAGCTGGCGGAAATACGCGTAGAGCGGCTTCGAACGGTTGGAGAGGACCGCCAGCGGCGTGTCGTCGCCCATCGAGCCGATGGCCTCTTCGCCCGCGGTGGCCATGGGCGTGAGGAGCATCTTCAGGTCCTCCTGCGTGTAGCCGAAGGCCTGCTGGCGATCGAGGAGCTTGTCCGTGTCGGGAGTGGGGATGTCGTCCGGCATGGGGATGTCCTCCAGCCGGATCTGCGTGCGGTCGAGCCAGTCCTGGTAGGGGCGCTGCGCCGCGAGGTCGCGCTTCAACTCCTCGTCCGAGACGATACGGCCGTGCTCGATGTCGACCAGCAGCATCTTGCCGGGCTGCAGGCGCCATTTCTTGATGATCTTCTCCTGCGGGATGTCGAGCACGCCCATCTCCGAGGACATCACGATCAGGTCGTCGTCGGTGATGAAGTAGCGCGCGGGCCGCAGGCCATTGCGATCGAGCGTGGCGCCGATGAACTTGCCGTCGGTGAAGGCCACCGCCGCGGGGCCGTCCCAGGGCTCCATCAGCGCGGCGTTGTACTCGTAGAAGGCGCGGCGGCGCGCATCCATCAACGGGTTGCCGGCCCAGGCCTCCGGGATCATCAGCATCATGGCGTGGGCGATCGGGTAGCCGCCCATCAGCAGCAGCTCGAGCGCGTTGTCGAACGACGCAGAGTCCGACTGGCCGTCGTAGATCAGCGGCCAGATCTTGTCGAGGTCGTCGCCCAGCAGCTTCGAGTGGATGGTCGCCTGGCGCGAGCGGATCCAGTTCAAGTTCCCCTGCAGCGTGTTGATCTCGCCGTTGTGCGCGATGTAGCGGAACGGATGCGCGAGATCCCAGGTCGGAAACGTATTGGTCGAGAACCGGGAGTGGACGAGCGCGAGGCCGCTCACCATCTCGGGATCGCGGAGATCGGCGTAGAACTTCGGGAGCTGCCGCGGGAGCAGGAGGCCCTTGTAGACGACGGTTTCCGCCGAGAGGCTCGCGACGTGGAAGCGCGCCTGCGGGTCGACGCCCTCCTGCACGATGCGGTTTTCGGCGAGCTTGCGGATGACGTAGAGCTTGCGCTCGAACGCGCTCGGGACGACGCGGCGGCGCGCGATGAAGATCTGGCGGATGACCGGGAGGACTTCCTTGGCGATGCGGCCGATCTGGGTGACGTCGACCGGCACGTCGCGCCAGCCGAGCACGCGCTGAACTACCTCCTCGACCGCGTCCTCGAGGATCGCCTCGCAGGCGCGGCGGGCGTCGGGCTCCGCCGGCAGGAACACCATGCCGACCGCGTACCGACGCCGGCGCGGCATGTCGAAGCCGAGCTTGAGCCCTTCACGCTTGAAGAACCGATGCGGGAGCTGCAGCAGGATGCCCGCGCCGTCGCCCGTCTCGGGGTCGCAGCCGGTCGCCGCGCGATGCGAGAGCCGAACCAGGAGTTCGAGCGCCTGCTCGACGATGGAGCGGGACTTGTCGCCCCGGATGGGCGCGACGAAGCCGACGCCGCACGCATCGTGCTCGGTTTCAGGCTCGTACAGGCCCCAACGACCGGGTGTGCTGGGC
>JBKJYC010000227.1:0-2739 GCA_046715885.1 Usitatibacter sp. | reverse complement strand
GTGGTATGCGCCCGGACAGCTGGAATCCCCGCGCGGACCCCTCGGTTTCCAGGTCACGTTCTTTCGCGTGCGCAATCCCGCAGCGGAGGGCCGAGCGAGCCAGTTCGCCCCGGCCCAGTTGCTGTTCGCGCACGCCGCGCTCGCCGAGCCCGCCCATGGGTCGCTGCGCCACGACCAGCGCAGCGCCCGCGCGGGCTTCGGCCTCGCCCAGGCGGCGACCGGACGCACCGACATCGCGCTCGACGACTGGTCGCTGCGCTTCGAAGACGGCGCGTATCGCGCGCGCATTCCTGCCGAGGGCTTTGCGCTCGACCTGGTGCTGCGCCCGACGCAATCCGAGCTGCTGCAGGGCGACCGCGGGTTCAGCCGCAAAGGGCCGCTGGCCGCCCATGCGAGCTACTACTACAGCGAGCCGCACCTCAACGTCGAGGGCACGGTGAAGGCAGGCACGCAATCGATGGCCGTGAAAGGCAAGGCGTGGCTGGACCACGAGTGGTCGAGCGAGGCGCTGGCGAAGGACGCCGCGGGATGGGACTGGCTGGGCGCCAACCTGGACGACGGCTCCGCGCTGATGGCCTTTCGCATCCGCGCCCTGGATGGCCGCACCCTCTGGGCCGGCGGGACGCTGCGCGACCGAGCCGGCGCCATCGAGACCTTCGGCCCGGAGCAGGTGCGCTTCGAGCCGCGCCGCACCTGGCGTTCCGCGCGCACCGGCACCACGTATCCGGTCGCGATGGACGTGCACGCCGATGGGCGCACCTGGCGGCTGGAGCCGCTGATGGACGACCAGGAGCTCGACGCGCGATCGAGCACGGCCACGCTGTACTGGGAAGGGGCCGTGCTCGTATCCGGCGCGGGCACCGGGCGCGGCTACCTGGAACTCACGGGCTACCGCGAGAAGGTCCCGTTCTGATGGAAAAGCGCTGCGCCTGGTGCCTCGGAAGCGCGGAGTACATCGCCTATCACGATCGTGAATGGGGACGGCCCGTCCACGACGACCGCGTCTTCTTCGAATTCCTCACCCTCGTGGGTGCGCAGGCGGGGCTGTCCTGGTCCACGATCCTGCGCAAGCGCGAGGCGTATCGAAAGGCGTTCGCGCGCTTCGACCCGGCGAAGGTCGCGCGTTTCACCCGGCCGCGCATGGAGAAGCTGCTCGCCGATCCCGGCATCGTGCGCAACCGGCTGAAGGTCGAGTCCACGGTGAAGAACGCCCGGGCGTTCCTGGCAGTGCAGAGGGAGTTCGGCAGCTTCGACGCCTACGTGTGGCGATTCGTCGGTGGCAAGCCGAAGGTCAACCGCCCACGGTCGCTGAAGCAGGTCCCGGCCACCACTCCGGAATCGGACGCGCTGTCGGGGGACCTGAAGAAGCGCGGGTTCACGTTCGTGGGGTCCACGATCATGTACGCCTTCATGCAGGCCACCGGCCTGGTCGACGACCACGTCGTCGGCTGCCCACGCAAGGGGACAGACCCCTTAGCGAGCTATGGGGTCTGTCCCCTTACCTGGCGCGCGAGCGCGAGCCGACCGTGAGGGCGGTGGCGATCGCCACGAGCTGCAGCCCGGCAGCGCCCCAGAGGACGTGCGTGTATTGCCCGCCATCCATGAGCGGGCCGAACACCAGCGGCGCCACGGCGAAACCGACATCCAGTCCCGAATAGGTAAAGCCATACACACGCCCGAAAGCGCGCTGCCCGAAGGCGCTGGTCGCGGCGCGCCGCACGAGGATGTCGCGCGACGGGCCGGAGAAGCCGACGCAGAAACCCATCACCGCCATCAGGCCGGGAAGCGCGGCCGCGGGCAAGGCGGCCGAGGCGAGCACGCCCGCGGCGATGGCGGCCACGGTGAGCGCCACCGCCACGCGCCGGGCCTGGCCCTCGCCCTGCGCGGCGAAGAAGCCGCCGGTGGCCGTGCCGGCGGCGCTGGCGAGCAGGTACGCGGTGAGGGCGGAAGCGGCGGCGGTGATGGTGACGCCGTAGACGCGCTCGAAGACCGGTGTCGAATAGTTCTGGAGCGCGCCAAATGCCAGCGTCACCGTGAGGAAGAATGCAAAGCAGAACCACACGGTCGGCGCGCGCAGGAAATCGAGGGTGCCGCCCACGACCTTCGCTTGCCCATCGAGGGCCGGTTGCAGGTCGCGTAGCGTGCGCCGGTTCAGCATCACCACGGCCAGCGCCAGCACGCCCACCAGCGCGGAGGCCACGCCGGCGGCGCGCCAGCTCCAGGCCGCCGCGATCGTGGTCAGCAGGACCGGGGCGAGCGCCCATCCGAGGTTGCCCGAGAGCCCGTGCACCGAGAACGCGTGGCCGAGGCGCGAGGTGGAGACGCGGCGGTTCAGCAGGGTGAAGTCGACCGGATGGAATACCGAGTTTCCCAGGCCGGCCAGCAATGCCGCGCCGAGGAGCATGGGGAAGTTCTGCGCGACAGCGAGCGCCAGCCCCGAAAGGGTCAGCAGGCCGATGCCGCCGTAGAGCACGCGCAGCGCGCCGATGCGATCGACGATGAAGCCCGAGAGCGCCTGGCCCAGGCCCGAGACCACGAAGAACACCGTCATCGTGAGGCCCACCTGCGTGAAGCTGAGCCCGAAGTCCGCCATCAGCCAGGGGAAGAGCGGCGGGAACATGAAATGGAAGAAGTGCGACGTGCCGTGGACATAGCCCACGAGCGAGATCACGGTCGCGTCCTGGCGGAGGCTTGCGGCGGGCGTTGCGGCGGACAAGTGCGAAGTCTCGGCGGTAAAAG
>JBKJYC010000226.1:0-26384 GCA_046715885.1 Usitatibacter sp. | reverse complement strand
TCGCGCACCGCGGACCGGACGGCTTCGGGATTCACCTCGGCCCGGGCGTGGGCCTCGGGCACCGCCGCCTGAGCATCATCGACGTGGCCGGCGGCGCGCAGCCGATGTATGCCGCGGACAACAAGGTAGCCATCGTCTACAACGGCGAGATCTTCAACCACCCGGACCTCAAGGCCGAGCTCGAGGCCGAGGGACATGCTTACAAGACGCGGTGCGATACCGAGACCGTCCTCAAGCTCTACGAGCTCCACGGGCGCGACGCACCCAAGCGGTTGCGCGGGATGTTCGCCTTCGCGATCTGGGACGAGCGCACGCGCTCGCTGCTGCTGGCGCGCGACCGGTTCGGCGTCAAGCCCCTGTACTACCACCTGGCGGCCGATGGGACGCTGATCTTCGGCTCGGAGATCAAGGCGCTGCTCGAGTCCGGGATCCTGCGGGCCTCGCTGCGGGAAGAAGGACTGCCCGACCATCTGGCGAACCACGCGACGTCCGACAACGAGACGCTGTTCGCCGGGGTCCATCGCGTCCCGCCGGGCCACACGCTGCTGTGGCGCGACGGCAAGATCTCGGTCGAGCGCTACTGGGATCTGCACTACGGCGAGATGGAAGGCGCCCCCGTTTCCGAGCACGCCCTGGTCGGCGAGTTCCGCGACCGCTTCCGGGAGGCCGTCAGGCTGCGCCTGATGTCCGACGTCCCCCTCGGAATGTTCCTCTCCGGCGGCATCGACTCCGCGGCGATAACGGCGATGATGAGCCAGCTCGTCCGCGACCCGATCAAGACCTTCTCGGTGGCGTTTGCCGAGCGCGAGGCGAACGAGCTCGAGTACGCGAGGCTGGTGGCGAAGCGCTACGGCACGGACCACCACGAGATCGTCGTCTCGGCGCCCGACTTCCTGAACGCGGTGCCGAAGCTCGTGTGGCACGAGGACGAGCCGATGGCCCACCCTTCGAGCGTCGCGCTGTACTTCGTATCGAAGCTAGCCTCGGAGCATGTCAAGGTCGTGCTCACCGGCGAGGGAAGCGACGAGATGCTGGCCGGCTACAACCGGTACCGCGTGACGCTGCTCAATCTGCGCTATGGGCAGCGATACGAGCGCGCGCTTCCGGCCGGCGCGCGCCGCGCGATCGCGGGCCTCGTCGACGCCCTCGCTCCCGGGCGGCGCTGGCGTGCGCGCCTGCGGCGAACGTTCCTCTTCCAGCCAGCGACGCTCGATGACGTCTATTTCGACAATTTCGCCGTGTTCGGCCGGCTGCGGCAGGCGTCGCTGCTCACGCCGGCGCTGCGTGAGCGCGTCGGCATGCTCGACCCGTACGACGCCGCGCATCGCGCAATGCGCGAGACGGGCGCGCGCAGCCTGCTCGACCGCCTGCTTTATGCCGACGTGCGCACGTACATGCACGAGCTGCTCATGAAGCAGGACCAGATGAGCATGGCCGCCTCGATCGAAAGCCGCGTGCCCTTTCTCGATCATCCCTTCGCCGAGTACGTGGCACGCCTTCCGCAGCGCATGAAGTTGCGGGGCCTCACCACCAAGTACATCCTGCGGCGTGCGATGGCCGACCTGCTTCCGGGCAAGATCCTGACGCGCCGCAAGATGGGATTCCCGGTGCCGTTCGGAGGATGGGTTGCGGGCCCGCATGGCGCGGTGCTGGACGAGTTCGTACTGGGCGCGCGGGCGCGCGACCGGGGGCTCTTCGACGCTGCCGAGGTCTCGCGGCTCGTCGGCGAGCACCGTGCGGGAGCAAACCACGACGAGCGCATGTGGTCGCTCGTCAACCTCGAGCTCTGGCACCGCATCTTTCTCGATGGCGAGGATCCGTCGTCCATCCGCCTGGCCTGAGGCGCAGGGCGCGCCCTACTCAGTATGCGAAAAAGTAATACACGGCCTTCACATACTCGCCGGCGACGTCTGTCCAGCCGCTCGGCGTCAACCACCAGCAGGAATCCGGGGGCGTTCGATCCCCATTGGGAGCGCCCGCTATGCCGATCCGCGTTTCCAGCCCCGCGGCCGCAAATACCCTTTCGAACGTCCAAAGCGCGCGCCGCGTATGACGGGTCGACGTGATGATCAAGACCGATTTCCAGCGTCGCTCAGTGGCCAATGTGCGTAGGAGCTCCGCTTCTTCGATGGTTCCCGACACTTTGCGTGGAAGAATTTCGATCTCCGCTTCGGGAACGCCCTCCGCGATCAACCTCCGCCTTGAAAGCTCGACATAGGGAATGGTCGTCTGCTCTTCCTGCGACCAGCCGGCCCTCATCCCGGCGTCGGTCAGCAGGACGCTGCTTGCAACCCCCTGCCTATGGAGCGCGGCGGCCGTCTCGGCTCTTTGGGAGTAGGTGCGTGAACCACCGGCGAGCACGAGAATCACGTCGGCGCGATGAAGCGGCCTCGCGACGGTCAAGCGCTCGGCAAGAAAAGGCGCGACAAGTGCCCACAAGGACAGAATCGCAACGAAAATGACAGAGCCCTTGAGAATCCTTCGACGCTTCATGGTTTCAGGCGCGGCTCGCGCGCCGCGAATGGTTCGCCGGGCGCATGCCCATTGCGGCATACTCGCGGGCACGCACGTTGCTGCAAGTCTATCTGATCGAATAGGACCACTTCACCATCATGAATCTCTCCGTCAGTATTTTTGGTCTTGGCTATGTCGGGTGCGTGTCTGCGGCCTGCCTCGCGAAGGAAGGTCACACGGTGGTCGGCGTCGACATCAGCGCCACCAAGGTCGACCTGGTCAATGCCGGCAAGTCGACGATCATCGAGGATGGTATCCGCGAGCTCGTGGCCGACATGCGCGCAACGGGCCGCCTCAGCGCGACAACCGATGTCGGTGAAGCCGTCGCGTCTACCGAGGTTTCCATGATCTGCGTGGGCACGCCCAGCCGCGCCAACGGCAGCATCGACCTGACCTACGTGACGCGCGTTGCCGAGCAGATCGGCGAGGCGATCGCGAAGAAGCGGACGCGGCACACAGTCGTTGTCCGGAGCACCGTGCTTCCCGGAACGACGGACGACGTGGTCAAGCCCGCCCTCGAACGGGCATCGGGAATGAAGGCCGGCGCGGATTTCGGGCTCTGCTCGAACCCCGAGTTCCTGCGCGAAGGAACGTCAATCCGTGATTTCTACGAGCCGCCGTTCAGCATCATCGGTGCTTCCGACACCGAGTCGGCGGGGCCGGTGCGCGAGCTCTATCAGGGCATCGATACGCCCACACACGTCGTGCCCATCAAGGTCGCCGAGATGGTGAAATACGCCTGCAATGCTTACCACGGCCTCAAGATCAGCTTCGCCAACGAGATCGGGAACATCTGCAAGGCGCTGTCGATAGACAGTCACGAGGTGATGAGACTCTTCTGCGAGGATACGAAACTCAATGTATCGGCCGCTTACCTGAAGCCGGGTTTCGCCTTCGGCGGCTCTTGCCTTCCCAAGGACCTGCGCGCGCTCTCGTATCGCGCGCGGCAATCGGACATCGAGGTGCCCCTCCTTGCCGCGACGCTCGAGAGCAACAGGATGCAGATCCAACGCGCGTTCGACATGGTCCTGGCCACTGGCGCGCGGAAGATCGGCGTCCTCGGGCTCAGCTTCAAGGCGGGTACCGACGACCTTCGCGAGTCGCCCATGGTCTCGCTCGTGGAGTTGTTGTATGGCAAGGGCATGACGATCGCGATCCACGACGACCACGTGTCGAGCGCGCGCCTTGTCGGCGCCAACAAGGAGTACATCGAGAAGGAGATTCCCCACATCTGGACGCTGATGCGCCCGACGGTTCCCGAAGTGCTTGCCGAGGCGGAAGTCGTCGTGATCGGCAACGGCACTCCGGCGTATCGGGGCGTGCAGCCGCTGCTGAAGGACGGACAGGCCGTGATCGACCTCGTGCGCGCCTTTGGCGCGCGCCAGAGCGACGCGTCGTACCAGGGAATCTGCTGGTGATCGGGGGCGATCCACTCGCGTGAAGATCCTCTGGGTAAAGGCGTCGCCGCTGCTGCCGGTAGACACGGGCGGCAAGATCCGCACATACAACATTCTCAAGCACCTGGTCCGGGAGCATGAGGTCACGCTGCTTTCCTACTACGGCGGGCCGCGCGACCCGGCCTATGAGAATGCGCTGCGCGCGGAGTTTCCTCTCGCAATGCCGGTGGCGGATTGCTGGCCCCTTTCCGCCGCTGGCCTCGGTCTCAAGTACGCAAGGTGGTTGCCGACGTCGACCCCGTTCGCGGTCGGGAAATTCACCTCCCGGTTGGTGCGCGACCACATAGTCGCGGGATGCGCGGCCGGCCGATACGATGTGGCGCTCTGCGATTTCATTGCTCCGACGGCGAATTTCTCCGGCCCGCTTCCCTTGCCAACGGTGCTTTTCCAGCACAACGTGGAGAGCGCGCTGTGGGCACGCAGGGCGGAGCACGAGCGCAGCACGCTCAAGCGCCCGATCTATCGCCTCGAGGCGCAGCGCATGGCGGCGTACGAAGCCCAAGTGGTGCGGCGCTTCGACCACGTGATTGCGGTGTCCGAGCATGACCGGAGGGTGATGTCGCAGTGGGTGGACGTGGCGCACATCTCCGTCACGCCGACCGGTGTCGACCTCGCGCAGTTCCGCGCCGGCGCACCTGATCCCGCAACGGCCGGGCCGCTCGTCGTCTTCGTTGGCTCGATGGACTGGGAGCCGAATGAAGACGGGATGCTGTGGTTTAACAAGGAAGTCTGGCCCCAGGTGCTCGCAGCCGTTCCGTCGGCCAGGCTTCGAGTCGTCGGTCGCCGACCGTCCACGGCTATCGCGCAGCTGGCGGGAGACGCAATCGAAGTCACCGGTACCGTGCCGTCGGTGATCGAGCACCTTCACGCGGCGGCGGTAGTCATCGTCCCTCTGCGGATTGGTGGCGGAACGCGACTGAAGATCTACGAGGCGATGGCCGCGCGCCGGCCAGTGGTTTCCACCGCGATCGGCGCCGAGGGACTCGACTATCGCGCCGGGGAAGACATCGTGATCGCCGACGCGCCGGGAGACTTCGCGAACTCGGTCATCGGATTGCTGCGCGACCCGGCGCGCCGCTCGCGCATCGGAATGGCCGCGGAGCGGCGCGCTG
This sequence comes from Usitatibacter sp., assembly GCA_046715885.1. GTDB lineage: Bacteria > Pseudomonadota > Gammaproteobacteria > Burkholderiales > Usitatibacteraceae > Usitatibacter. The sequence goes on along the minus strand of JBKJYC010000226.1, from coordinate 21,301 downwards.
CCGTGTACGACTGGCCCAACGTTGTCGGGGAGTTCGCGACGACCCTGGGTGGCGTCGGGCGATAGCTAGCGGATCGAAGCGTCGCGTGGCCGGCGCAAACGGGCGCGCACGATCGCCGTTGTGAACTCCCGGGTCCATCGATTGTGCAGCCCCCGCAGCCTGCGTATCGGCACGCACTGGATGTCTTCGAGCGTGAACCCGCTGCCCGCTACAAGCTTCTGGAAACGCGCAATGGTCATCTGGTTCAGCCCACCTGCGACCTCGCTGAAGCGGGTGGCGCCGTCCGTCTTGAACCGGGACCGCCATGCTATCAATGCGCGCTCCGAGAAGATCAGGTGCGCCCATGGGAACACCGAGAACAGGTGGCCCCCAAGGGGGTGAAACCAGGTGGGACCGAAGGCGATTTCGACCGTTCCCCCCGGCGCCAGCAACTCGTGCATGGCCGACAGGATCGACGCGGGATCCGCAAAGTGCTCGAACGCATCGACCGAAACGACACGGTCCACGTCCAGCCCGGGAGGCACGTCAGCCGACAAGAGGAACGAGCATCGGTCCTGAACGCCAGCCTCGAGCGCTGACTGCCTGCCCATGGCGAGGAAATGTTCTTGTACATCGATCCCGTAGACGTGGCGCGCGCCCAGCTGCGCCATCTCGACGGCCTGGCTGCCGGCGCCACATCCGAAATCCACCACGGTCTTGCCGACAAGCGAGTTGCAAGCCGCATCCCCGAGCAACATCCTCAACTTCGAAAGGCCCCGGTACGCCTCGCCTTGCATGTGCGTCGGCGCCTGGGGCGACAGTCTTGTGAGAATCATGACCTGCAAGTCGGTAAACAATCGACGCCCGCGCGAATCTAGGTGGATTTCTCGAAGAACCAGCGACGGAAATTCAGCCAGAGCTTTCCGCCGACCCTCTTGAGGGGCTTCTTCGCGTTCCAGGTCAGGGTTTGGACCATGCGAGGCAGGAGGTCCGCGCGCGCCAGCGCGCGTGCCCGCTCGGGTGAAGTCCTTCGCTGGATGCCGTAGCGGCCGAGCACCACCAGGCCATCTACGGTGCTGGCGCTTGCGGTAGGTTCGGAATTGAACATGACGGCGTAGCCGGCCTCCCGCGCCGAGTTCGCGACCCGGCGGGAGTAGAACCCGCCCGGTACGGAGGCGCTCCAGACGGGCTCGCCCAGGATCTCGCCCAGGATTCTGCGGCTCTCCTTCCATTCGTGCAGCATTCGATCCCGGGCGAGTTGCGAGAAGCTGGCCGGATGGGAGTGCGAGTGCGATCCGATGTGGTGGCCGCGACGGTGCAGATCGCGGATCTGCTCACGCGTGAGAAACCCCGGCTGTCCCACACGATCCGTCACGATGAAAAAGTGACCGCGCCACCCGCGTGCTTCGAGAAGCCTGGCTGTCGGCTCGTGCGCACTTGCCCCTCCGTCGTCGAACGTGAAGAGGACCGGCACGTTTCGCGTCCCCGCGTGGCCCGGGCGATTCAGGACCTGCACGACGCCATCGCCCAGCTCGGCGATGCGCGCAAGATGCGCGGAGAAGTTCTTCACGTCGAGCTTGTAGATATCGGCGGAGGCGCCCGGGAACCCGCTTGCACTGGCATCTTCCCCGACCACGTCGTGGTAAAGGAGGCAGATCTGCTTCATGCCCTGGCGCGTCTCCTCGCGGCCATCTTCCAGCGAACGTACTTCGAGAGCCACGGTTGGCCCCAATTGCCGGACTCGCGCCCGCGCGTGTCGATCGCCACCGCAGTCCCCGCCTTGATTTCGAGGAACTTATCACGAATGAGATCCAGGTTGTCGAAGACGGTGCGGTGCTGGATCGTTATGTGCGAGTCGGCTACCTCGTCGTAGGGATACGAGAAGTAGCCGATGACCGGTCCCGTGTCTATTCCCTTGTCGACCTTCAAGAGCGTCATGCCGACCTTTTCGAGATCGCCACGCGACAGCGCCCAGAAGCAACCGTGTGCGTTCCTGTACTCGGGACAGATTCCCGGGTGCATGACGAAGACGCCGAGCCTGGGTATGGAGAATATCTCCGGCTTCAGGATCACCTTGCAGCGCGCGATGATGAGATCCGGCTGGAGGCTCTCGAGGAACTCGCGGGTCTCGCGCGAATTCGGCGACGGGGTCGCCAGCACGGCAAGGCGAGCGGGGAGCTCGGGATACTCGGCATTGATCTGACCAAGGAGCCGCGTCTCGTAGGCACAATCTGAGGCTTGCAGGACGAGGCGGTGATAGAGGCGATAGGCCAATACGTCCAGGAAGCGCAGGTAGCCGACTCGCTTCAGCTCGTGCTTGATGCGGTTGCGCTTCTGCTGGGGACGCTCTTCGATCGAAACAATTCCCGCCACATCCGAAAACGAAGCCATCCACCGCGCAAGCCCTTGGCGATTGAGGTCGTCATCATGGTGGCAGATGAGTACGGTCTTCATGAGGTGGAATGGCGCAGGCGCGGCCGGAATCAAGGCGAATCCTGCCCTCCGGGCGCGCAGCGGGTCAAGGGCGCCGACATCGCATCACGCTGGATTACAATGGCGTGCTCGGAACGGCGGCTTTCCGCGACGAGCAAACCCCACGGCACTAGGCATTGATGCATGAGGATCGCCATCACGGGAGGCAGCGGGTTCATCGGAACGCGCCTCGCCACTGAACTGCTGCAGCGTCGCCACGAAGTCGTCATCCTGGACAAGGTTCCGGGTCTCGCCTATCCCGATCGCGGCCGGGTGGTGGACGTGCGCGACGCTGCCGGCCTTGAAGCGGGGCTGGCGGGGGTGGAAGTGGTGTACCACCTTGCAGCGGAGCATCGCGACGACGTCCGGCCGGCATCGCTTTACCAGGAAGTGAACGTCGGAGGCACCCGGCACCTCGTCGCGGCGTGCCGCGCCAACGGCATCTCGCGCATCATCTTCACGAGCAGCGTCGCGGTCTACGGCCTCAAGCTGGCCGAGCCATCGGAAACGAGTGTCGTCGCCCCGTTCAACGATTACGGCCGCACCAAGCATGAGGCGGAACAGCTGCTGGTCCAGTGGGCCGGGGAAGCTCCCGGGCGCTCACTTGCGATCGTGCGTCCCGCAGCCATCTTTGGCGAAGGGAACCGGGGGAACATCTACAATCTCCTGCGGCAGATCAACTCGGGCCGCTTCGTGATGGTGGGCGACGGGCTCAATCGCAAGTCCATGGGATATGTCGGGAATCTCGCTGCCTTTCTCGCGTTCGTGGACTTGTCGCCCGCACCCGGTGTTCGTCTGCTCAACTACGCGGACAAGCCGGACTTGTCGATGAACGAGCTCGTGGACCTGGCGCGCCGCGCCACGGGCCAGGGCGAGAGTCCGCCCTTTCGCATCCCCTATTGGCTGGGACTCGCGGGTGGCGGGTGCCTGGACGTCGTGAGCCGCGTGACGGGCAAGGCTCTGCCGGTGAGTGCGGTGCGCGTGCGCAAGTTCTGCGCGTCAACGACGATCAACGTCGAGCGGCTCCAGGCAACCGGCTTCCTCCCGCCGTTCACCCTGAGCCAGGGCATGGAGCGCTTCCTCGCCCACGAGTTCGCCGGCGCGCGCTAGCCCTTGCGGGTGTGTTCCCAGCGTGCGAAGTCTTTGCCACGCATGACCTCCGCGAACGACAACACGGGACTGAGCACGGCGTAGGCGAGCATGCGCAGCTTGCGCGCGCCCGGAATGAACATAACGAGAAGCGTTCCCACGAGGTAGGCTGCGAGAACCCACGGTAGCAGGGCCGCTACCGAGACAAGGAACGTGAGCGCCCAGAGGGGCAGCGCCCAGCGGTTCACCTTGTGCAGGAGTACGAGCACCAGCACCGATGGGCTCGCCGTCAGCTTCGGCCACAGGCGCCTGACGACATCCATGCCGCCGACCATGACGCGCTTGCGGCGCAGTAGCTCGGTCGCCTCGTCCGTCTTCTCATAGGGCACGCGCAGCGCGTCCACTTGCGCGCTCTCGCCTCCCTTGAGAAGGACGTTGAGTGGTACCCAGAGATCGTCCGCCATGACCCCGGCGGGGATGGGCTCATAGAACTCCTTCCGGAACGCGCTCAGCATTCCGGTAACGACGATCAAACGCCCCCACGCGGACTCCTCGCTCCGGATGCGATCCTCGAACCCCCAATAGGCCTTCTGGCGGCCAATGTCCAGGCCCTCGAACCAGGGGATGCACGATACGCAGCCAAGCCGGCGGTTCGCGCGGAAGGCGGCGACGACCAGCTCGAGCGAGTTGTCGGGAAGCGGGACGTCCGCATCGGTAGCGACGATGATCTCCCCGTTCGCCAGCCCCACCAGCTTGTTGAGCGTGCTGCACTTGCCTTCATTGGGGAATTCCAGAAGCCTCCAGCGTACCGGGTCGGCGCATGCAAGGCGGGCCCTCACGATCTCGGCCGTCCGGTCAGTGCTGCCGTCGGATCCGATGATCACCTCGGCGTCGACATCGATGAGCTGCAGGGCGCGCTGCAGCGAAGTGATCTTCGCGGCAATGTTCTCTTCTTCGTTGTAGGCGGGAACGACGATCGAGAGCTTGCGCACGAACCCGGCTTCGCGGGGCCGTGGAGCGCCGGCGACGAGACGCACGAGCTTCAGCCCCGGGGCAAGCAGGACGTTTCCCGCAATGGCGAGCAGGCTCACGGTCATGACCGCGAGAAAGAAAACTGTGTACGCGTTGTCCGCCACGCCCCTACCTTTCCGAAGATGAAGTGCTGCCTTGGCCTGCTGTCCCTCACGGCCCTTCGCGTGCGGTCGGAAAGGGGCCGGGGTGATGTTCCAACTTGCGACGCGGCGTGAGCGAGAGCGGACGTTCGATTGCCAGGAAAAGCATTGCCGACGGAATGAGCGTCAGTGTAAACATCGGCGGCAAGAGCGCCCAGAACAGCCACGGGCTGTTTTCGCCGGTCGGCAGCACCATGGCAAGCACGAGGAAGGCTGCTTGGAGGGTAAGGCCGTGCAGGAGGTAGTAGGAGTAGCTCATGTTTCCGAGCCACCTCAGTGGTGTCCACGAAAAGGCTCGTGCCAACGAAGCCGACGGATCGCGAAAACAGGCCAGGCAAAGCAGGAAGAACGAAACGAACAGCGCGCCGACCTTGATGCAGAATCCCGTTGGTACCAATGTCGCCAGCAGCCCGATCGCGAGCGCCACCAGCCCCCCCAAGCTGCTTACGGACGGCGTGCCTTCCCGATCCATGGCCTCGTAGAGCAGCACGCCCGAGATGAACATGACGAGTCTTACGTGCCCGCCAAGCAGGCCGCAGTAAACGAGAGTCGCCACTGCCACGCAGGAGAAGAAACCGATTCGCCAGGCAGGGCTTCGTTCACGCAGCCGGAAGACGACGATCACCAATGGGATGGCGAGATAGTAGAACATCTCGTAGCTCAACGACCAAGCCACCGTAATCATGGGCTGCACGGGAAAGAGCCCGGGCAACAGAAGGAAGTTCTGCAGGAGATAGACGATGGCGTCGGGAACAGGACCCGGAATCTTGCTCTTCTCGGGAAACGCGAAGGACAAGACGATGTAGAGAACGAATACGACCAAGAAGGCGGGGTAGATCCTCGCGACGCGCCTGGACATGAATCGCAGGTAGCTCTGCGGGCGGGAGATCAGCGACTGGTAGATCAAGTACCCGCTGAGAACGAAGAACAGGTCCACGCCGGTATTTCCGATGGTATGCAGCACGTGCGTAAGCTCCAGAAGCGATGTGTCACCTATCCATGGCCGCACCAAAGCGACGTAATGGACGAGAAACACGAGGCTGACGGCAAAACCGCGCATGCCTTCCATGGGGCGAACGTTGCGCGCCTCGCCACCACGAGATAGCTCGAACTGCCGCGCCAAATGGGCTAGAGCCACTCGAGCTTCCTCACCCAGTGCGCCCGGGCGGCCCAGCCGGAGGAGTGCCGGCGCCCAACTCGAAGTACGTCGTCAGCCAGCCTTGCTTGACCTTGTCCCATGCGTAGTTGCCGCATTCCGCCAGGCCATTGCGCGTCAGTTCGGCGAAACGCCCCGCGTCGGCGATGACGTCCAATGCGGCCTGGGCGAGGGCTTCGGAATCGCCACGCCTGACCAATCTTCCCGTGCGCCTGTCTTCGACGATATGGGGGATACCCCCTGCGTCGGTGCTCACCACGGCCAGCCCGCAAGCGAAAGCCTCCAGTATGGAGATGGGCATATTGTCCACGTCCGAGGCGTTGAGCCACACGTCGTGCTCGTCATAGAGGTCAGGCATGCGTTCGGGCCGTACCTGGCCGACGAAAAGGGTGTTGCGAAGCCCGAGCTCGCTCGCGAGTTGCCTCAGGGGCTCGCGCTGGGGACCGTCTCCCGCGACCGTCAGCGACGCGTCCGGCCTGCGCCTCTGGATGGAAGCGAACGCCCGCAGGACGCACGCGACGTTGTAGTGGGATTCAAAATTCCGGTTCGCGAGAAATGCAGGTCTTGGATTGTCCCGGGCGCGGAACTTGAACGCGCCCAGATCGACTGCGTTGAATACCACGTGCGCGTTCAAACCAAAGTCCCGGAAGACGTCCACCAGGTAGCCGGAGGGCACGACAATCCTGTTCGCCAGGCGCAGCGTGCGAACCGCCGAGGGCCAGCGCGCCAGGTGATCCGCGGCCTCGCCACTGTGATAGTTCAGAAGCACCGGCTTGCCGAGGCGGCGCGCCAAATGAATGGCGGGACTGGGCGCCAGCAGGAACGAAAAGTAGGATGCCGAGAAGACGTGCGCGATGTCGCACCATTGAAGGGCTTTGAAAAGCTGCGTGCAGTAGAGCGAGAACGTCGGCAGGGTCCTCACGTACCTTACCTTCTGAACTGAACGCAACGCGGGCATGAATCGCGGGTTGACGGGCTGGAACGACATCTCGAGCGACGGCTCATCGCGCAGGCGCTGAAGAATGAAGTCGGCCTGGACCGACTGCCCTCCGACGACGTCCATCGAAGCTGCCACGAGCAGGACCCTCAACGGGGGAGAAAACGCGCGCGCCGGCGTGCTATGCACGATCATCGCTTGTCATTCGCGGATTCTTTGTGCTTCCCGGTCTTCAATTTGAGGAAGGGACGTTCGATCACATAGTAGGAGGCCGAGGCGATCAGCACGGTCACGCCCACTGCCGCCGCCAACTGCAAGGGCAACGGCTGATCGATCAGCAGCTTCCTGACCGGTGCCAGGGTGACCTGCTGGTAGAGGTACAGGGAGTACGAGATACGGCCCAGGAATCGAGCAGGCCCCGAGTCGATCCAGCTCAAGGCCGGAAGGGACGAGAGGCTGATCAATTGAACGATGAGAACCGCGATGAGCGGTGGCTCGATGGCAAATCCGACCACGTCCCTGTATGTAGGGTACCAAATCTCTCCACAGTAGATCGAGGCGACCAGCAAGGCGAGAACCAGCAATGGCATGAAAAGGCTGGAACATGCGGTCCTCCAGAATTCCGTGAGCACCCCTCTCTTGAGCAGGACGGCAAGCAGGCAGCCCACGGCCAGGCTATCCATGCGGGTCTCGAACGCCGAGTAGAAATAGCCTTGATAGACGTCGAACACGCTGTACAGGATGAACCTGTACAACCACACGCCCCCGATGGTGCAAACGAGGAATATCGTCATCCGCTCGAGGTTCTTCCGGAATTTGATGAAGACAAAGGGCCAAAGCAGGTAGAACTGCTCCTCGATGGCGAGCGACCAAGTGTGGCTGAACGCGGTATTGGGATCTCCAAGTATCGCGTTGTAGTAGTTCGTGAGATAGAAAAAGGAGGCTATCGCGTGCGGCCAGAGAAGTGGCTTCCCGGCAACGATCAGCAGGAGCACTAGGAGGAGCCAATAGGCGTAGAACGCCGGGAAGATCCGCAGGACACGGCGACGATAGAACGCCCTCAGCGAAATCGTGCCGTCCCGCTCGTTCTCCTTCAACAGCAGCCACGTGATGAGAAACCCGCTCAGGACGAAAAACATCATGACGCCATGGCTGCCGGGCACCCACAGGAGGCCGAAGTGATAGAGGATCACGAGAAAGACCGCGATGGCTCGAAATCCGTCCAACGCGGGAATCTGCGCGCGGGCGAGCTTGGCTTGCAGGTCGGAGGCGAACGCATCCGGGGGAACGCCGGCCCCGGGAAGTGCGCCGGGTTGGTGTGCGGGAGTATCGGCGCTATCGGACTGATATGCGTTCGGCATCTACGTCACGGGCAGCTCAGGTAGCGTTGGCGGGCGTCCGAGGCTTCCCCCCTCGAGTCCTGCGAGCCAGCAATCCAGCACGATGAGTCGCCACAGCGTGGCGGCGTGGTCCCTGCGACCGATCGAATGCTCGAGGACGATCCGGGCAACGGCTTTCTCGTCCACATACTCCCGGAGCGCCGGCGACAGCTTCCGGAGTGCCTCGATGCGATGCCGCAGCGGCCCGCGAAACCAACGTCCCAGTGGAACCTCGAAACCGCGCTTGGGCCGCGAGAGCACCGAATCCGGGACGATGCCCTTGATGGCGCGCCGGAAGAGTCGCTTGCTCTCGCTGGCGGTCACCCGCCACTTGCCCGGAATCTGCAGGGCGTAATCCACGAGATCGAAATCCAGCAGCGGCACTCTTGCCTCGAGCGAGACGGCCATGCTCGTCCGGTCCACTTTCGTCAGGATGTCGCCCGGCAGATAATTCTCCAGGTCCATTTGCATCATGGCGGCGGCAAAGTCGTCTCCATGGTCCGGGCTTACGCGGTCAAGAAGTTGGTCTGCGATGAAGGTATTCGCGCCCGGTTGATCCCGGCGCACGACTCCGCCTTCATCCAGGCGTACCGGCTGGACGACTGTGGTCGCATATCGGCCCCATCGGGAGCGCCCGAGATCGATGAGGCGATTGCGACCCGGAATGATGTGCGGGAGCATGAGACCCACGCCGGACATCAGGCGGCGCACGCCGGCGGCGCCAGGCGCCTGTTGGCCGAGCGTCATTCCATATCGCGTGTAGCCCCCGAAGAGCTCGTCGCCACCGTCGCCCGACAGCGCCACTGTGACCGACTGCCGGGCGAGCTGCGCGACGAAGAAAGTGGGAATCGCGGAGGAGTCCGCAAAGGGCTCGTCGAACATCATCGCGATGGTTTCGAACGTATCCTCCACGTTCGGACGCAGGATCAGTTCCGTGTGATCCGTGCCGAGTTCGGCCGCCACGGCACGCGCCGCCTCGGTTTCATCGTATTCCTCCTCGGCGAAGCCGATCGAGAAGGTCCGCACCCGTCCCGAGGCATGGCGGCTCATCAACGCAACGACCGTCGAGGAATCGAGGCCGCCCGAGAGGAACGCGCCCAGGGGAACCTCGGCTTCGAGATGCGAAGCCACGGCTTTGTCGAGCTTCGCGCGGATCGTTTCGACCACTTCACTCTCGTCGATGGCCGTACCCCCGGGGCGGGGAGGCGTCCAGTAGCGACGCACCTCCGTGCCACTCTCCGCATTCCAGAGGAGGAGGTGTCCCGGGGGCAGCTTGCGCACTCCCTCGAAGATGCTGGCGGGCTCGGGCACGTAGCCGAACGCCAGGTATTGCATGACTGCGGTCGGCGCGACTCGCAGGCGACCGGAGTCCAACGCCCACAGCGAGCGCAGTTCGGAACCGAAGACCAGGCCGTCCGGCAACTGCATGTAGCTCAGCGGCTTCATGCCGGTGCGGTCGCGGGCGATCAGCAGGACTTTCTTGCGAGAGTCCCAGATCGCGAAAGCAAACATCCCATGCAGCCGTGAAACCATGTCCGCCCCGAAGTCCTCGTAGAGATGCACGAGCACTTCGGTGTCGCTATGTGTGCGGAAGCGATGTCCGGAGGCCTCGAGCGTGCTGCGCAAGGCGCGGTGATTGTAGATCTCCCCGTTGAAGACGACCGTGACCGAGCCGTCCTCGTTGCCGATGGGTTGCTGCCCGCCGCTGACATCGATGATGCTCAGGCGGCGCATGCCGAGCGCGACGCCATCGGCCAGATGATAGCCATCGGAATCGGGGCCACGGTGCCGGATCGCATCGCACATCGCGCGCAAACTCACCGCCGCCTGTTCCAGGGGTATCTGAAGGCCCGCAAAACCCGCTATGCCACACATCTCTATGTCCTCGTTGTTCCGGTTGCTTCCTGGGCACGCTGCGGCAGAGCTTTCAGAAGCGTCGTCGAAGACCAGAGCACCGCGAGCATCATGTAGGGAAACGTCAAGTGCGCATAGCTGCCGAACAGGGCTGCGACGAGATAGGCGACCAGCGCCCGTTCCAGCCAGGCCTGCTGGACGCCCAGCTCACCGTCCTGAAGAAGCCGGCGGCTGCGGCGGCCGTTCAGAAGTACCGAGGCGATCAGCGCACACCAGATCACGAGCCCGGGCAACCCCACCTCCGCCACCAGCCTCAGATAGGTGTTGTGCGTATCCTTCATGCCCATCTCCGGCGCATACGCGGCGTTGGCCATTGGATAGGTTCCGAGCCCGACACCGAACACGGGATGATCGAGGAAGATCTGCCATCCCACCTTCTGGAGTTCCAGGCGTTCCGCGGCCGAGCCCTCGGGGTCTGCCTGTGCGATGGTCGCGCTATCCGTCAGCTGCTTGATTCCCGCAAGGCGCTCCCAGGCACTCGCGGGAACAGTGAGGCCAACAACGATTGCGAGGATTCCCCCGGCGGCCAACAAACGGGCGGGCCGCTTCAACCCCGACCAAACCAGAGCGGGACCCATGCCCACCACCAGGCCGATCACCGCTCCGCGGGACTGCGTGAGAAGGATCACGAGCAGCAACAGGATCGCGCTGACCCCCGCGCAGGCGCGAATGAAAGTCCGCGACGATTTGGAGTAGGTGAAACCCAGGGCCACGCCGAGGGCGAGCAGGGAGAGCGCCGCAAGGTCGTTCGGGTTTGTGTACATCGCGTTCCCGATCGCCCGGCCGAAGAGGTCATAGCCCGCTATGTAGTTCAGCAGGGCGCCGCGGGCGGGATAGACCATGAAGGCGGCCAGGTAGATGAGGAGGTAAAGGCGAAATTGACCCTCGGTCCGCAGGGCATTGACGACAATGAGGATCACAACACACAGCTTGAGCTGCTCCACGACCTGCTGCCCGGAATATTCCGCGTACCGCGACACGAGCGACCCGACAAAAGCCCACAGCACAAATGCACTGTAAAGCCACACCGGGCTCGGGATCCGAACCTTGCCAAGCTGCAGGAAAAGTCCGAGCGCGGCGATCAGGATGCCCACATCCGCAATCGGAAGCCGAAATGTGACCACCACCATCGTATACACGCACAGTCCCACCAGCGTGATCGCATTGCCCAGGTCAACGGGGCTTCCGGTTTCGCCAAGTGCCTTACCCATGGGCTTGCACCGACGCACCTCTGCATCCGGCGTCCGCCAGGTTCTCGTAGAGCGAGGACAGCTGCTCGATGACGATTCCCTGATGGAACCTGGCGCGAACCGACGCGCGACCCGCCTCCCCCAGGCGCGCACGCAGCCGCGAATCGGCCGCTAGCATCCTCAATGCGTCCGCGAGCGGCTCCGGATTCTCCACGGATACGAGAATGCCGGTCTCCCCGTGTGTGACCGCGTCGGTTACCCCTCCGACCGGAGTGGCGATCACCGGCCTCGCCGCTGCCATCGCTTCGATCAGCGAATTGGGAAAGCCCTCGCTCGTGGAGCAAAGCACGCTGACGTCGAAAAACTGGTGCAGATTCCGCGCGGAGAGCACCTCCCCCGTGAAATGAACGCGTTCCTCGATGCCGAGCTCCCGGGAAAGCGACTCGAGGGCGGCTCGCGACGGGCCATCGCCCACCAGCACGATGTGGAACCGCGCCGCGAGCCGGGCGGCCGCCTTGAGAAGCAGCGCGTGATTCTTGACCGGCGATAGCCGCGCGACGATTCCGACCGCAAACGCGTCGGGCGGAAGGCCCCACTCCCGCCGCTGCTCCACCCGCACTGCGTCCTCCGCCACCGAGAACGCGCTGTCCGACAGGAAGTTCGGAATCTCGATGATTTTCCGCCTCGGCACGCTCTCCTCGCGGGCGAGAAGCTCCGCCACGCCCCTGCTGTTCGCAAGCACCCGGTGAGCGAGCAGGCAAGCCCAGCGATTGACCGTTCCAAGCTCAGGCCGGGGCGCCTCGTACAGCCAGCGACGGCTGGCGATGACCCGACATCTGCCAAGGGCGCGCGCCCAAGGCACGGCAAAAATGTTGCAGTAGATGTCGTGCGAGTGCACGACGTCGATATTCCAGCGGCGCAGCAAGCCGGCGAGATGCAGCCCCTGGCGGGCAGTCCGGGGCGAATAAAGATTGGGGATCGGCAGATGCTCCATGCGCACGCCAAGCCGCTCATAGCGCTCGCGCAGCGGCCCGCGCGTCTGGAGGTGAACGACGGACAATTCGATCCGGTCCGGATCGAGGGCCTCCGCGGTGCGCACGGCGTTCAACTCGGTCCCTCCGACCGCGAACGAATCGAGACAATAGACGACCTTGACTCGGCGGGGCGAAGGCATATCAACACACGCGCCGCGCGGCGAACATCCCGAAGCCGGGGTTCACCGCCGAATCATCTTCGTGACTTCGATTCTCACCTGGCTCTTTTCCGCATCGGACAGGCACAGGAACCACGCCGCTGCCGGAGCCAAAGGCAAGATGACGATGACCTGCAGGAAGAAGATCGCCAGGTTCGTCGCCGGCAGGAAGTGCTCCAGCGCGGCCGACGCAACCGCGAACGGGATGCACGCGACCGTTGGCAGGAAAACCGCGCTCCGCAGGAATTCGCCGACGGGAACCCCGCATGATTTCTTCAGGCAGTGTGGCATGTACCCCAGGCTGACCAGGACCGCCGGAATCAGCGTGGCGTACGCAACGCCCGCGATTCCGAAGCGGTGAACCAACGCGAGGCTCAACGCGAGACTGCACGCCGCCTCGAACATGAAGCCGGGTATCAGCGTGTGCTGCTTGGCCATGCCAGTGAGCGATTGGACGAGCACCGTCCGCGACGCGTCGAGCCAGACCACCGCGGCAAGAAGCCGCAGGACTTCCCCGGACAGTTCCCCGTAGGCGGGTCCCATCCACAGGTTGATGAATGACTCACCCCGCAGCAGGAACGTGAAGGCGAGCGGAGCGGACACCAGGGTCGCGACTTTCGCCACTCGCACGATCAACTCCCCGACCACGGCCCCCCCGGTGGACGACTCGGCGCTTACCCGGGGAGTCATCAAGTTCGCCAATGCTCTCGGGACCTCGTTCGCGTAGATGCACAGGCTGAAAGCGATGGCGAAGAACGTCACGGCCTCGATCGGGAGAAAGGCTCCGATCACCGCGGTTTGGCTGTAGTTGATGATGCGGCCCAGCGCGTAGATCACGGTCAGCGACGCACTGAAGGCCAGAATCGTTCTCATGTGCGGGCCGAGAACGCCCCCCAATCGGATCCGCAATTGCGAGTAGAGCTTGCGTGCGGCGGCGTAGTAGGCGACGCAGGCGAAAATCGATGTCGAAAGCAGGATGATCGACAGCGCGACAAGGCCGTACCCGGCCCGCAACGCGAACACGACGGCAACCGTTCGGGCCGTCGTGATCAGGATCTCGAGATAGCACTGGATGTCGAATCGCTCCAGCCCGGTGACGATCCCTCCGAAGACGCCGCCGATCAGCGATACGCCTATCGCGATGCCCCCGAGGACCACGATCGTCCGGGCATCGTCGGCCAGTGCCGGGGGAATGTTGAAAAGGATCGGAACGAAATACGCGAGCACTCCGGACAGGAGCACGGCCAGGATCCCGAGGAACCCGAAAAGGCGCAACGCCGCCGAAATGGTCAGCGAGGCTTCCTGGTGGTCGCCCGCGGCATGCAGACGCGCGGTGTAGCGATTGACGGCTTGGCGAATGCCCAGGTCCAGCAAGCCGAGATACCCGACAAGCCCGGCGATGAGCGTCCAGACTCCGTATTGCGTCGCGCCAAGCTTTTCCACCACGTACGGAGAGAGGAAGAACCCGACGACGGCGGTGAATAGCCATGTCACCCAGTTCGCGGCCGCATTTCGAGCAAATCGCGCAAGAGGGTTCTTGTTTACCATTAAGTGGACCGGCCTCTAGCTCATTGCTGATCGACGCCAGTTCCCAAGCGAGAAGGCGAATTAGTCCGTGTCGGCGATGAAGGCCAGGTGCGGCGAGCGCGGGACGCCTCCTGCGGTGCACTCGACATGCCGAACCCGGAACGCACGGCCTCAAGTATAGCCGCAGCCCCTTCCGGCGGTCCAAGTACGGAGGGCGTCCCGACCTCAGGGCAACAGCGCAGCGCAGGTGCCTCCCAGGTTATCCACGCGCGATTTCGTGGATGTGACGAGCTCGAGCGTCAATCGCTCCGGCCGTAGCCGTAGCCGTACCCGTACGCACCTTGTCCCGTCGTCCTGGCCTTGTTGAGAATCGTCATCTTGACCGGGCAGGCCTCGATGGTCGCCAGGGCCTGCCTTACCGCGCTCTGCAGCGTGCTCTCGGCGCTCACGACGAAAACGATCTGTCCCATGCGACCCGCCAACGCCCGGGACTCGGTGGTCACGAGGAGCGGCGGGGAATCGAACACGACGATGCGATCGGGACAGCTCGCCATTTCACCGAGCAGGCGGGCCATCGCATCGCTTGCCAGCATCTCGGCGGCTCGCGCGTGCGGCCTCCCGCTGGAGACAAACGAGAGCTTTTCCACGTTGGTGTGGTGAAGCACCTGGCCGAAATCGACCGAGCTGCCCTCCAGGACGTCCAGCAACCCCGGGGTGTCCGCGATGCCGAAGGTCCGCGGCAGCGACGGCCGCGAGACGTCCGCGTCCACCAGCAAGACGGTGCGATCCAGCTCCATGGCGATGCTCATGGCGAGATTGATCGCGGAAAACGTCTTGCCCTCGCCGGGCACCGCGCTCGTCACCATGATCAGGTTGCCGTGCCGGATCTGGGTGGCTCCGTGGGCGGCGGCGTTGGCGATGAGGGGACGCTTGATGACGCGAAATTCATCGGCGATCTGCGATCGCGGCCGGTCCGGAGTGACGAATCCCTCCGCGGCAAGTTTCGCAAGGTCAAGCTCCAGGCGGGCCGTCCGGGGATGATCCCGGGACGCGGATTCCGCCGCCGCGCGCGAGTTGATGACGCGCAGGTCACCGGGCTTTCGCGGGTCCTCCGCCGCTTCGATGCCGGCGCGGCGCAACTCTTCCAGACGCTTGGCGGCCTGCTCAATGAGGCCCATGGCCCTGCCTCACGCGACGTGCGCCGTCAGCATCTGCAGCGCAACGAAGCCCACAAGGAACGTTCCGAGCAGCGCCGCGACGCCACCCAGGAACAGCAGCGTTCTCCATCGCTCCGCGCGCCGCATCGGCTCGCCGACGATCATCGAGACCACGCCCAGGAGCGGCAGGTCGGAAACCTCGCGCAGCGATCGTCCATCGTAGAACGTCGGCCGGACTTGGTGGGCGACGTACGCCACGGCGAGTCCGGCGACAAATGCCAGCAGGAGCGCGAGCGGAAGCAGGGCACGGCGATCGGGCGACACCGGACGCGAAGACACCCGGGGCGGGTCGACCAGGCGGAAATCGGAGACGCCGGCAACCGACTGCATGTCGCTGGAAATGGTCACGGACTCCCGGCGCGACACCAGGCTCTCGTAGTTCTTCTTGTTGACGTCGTAGTCGCGATTCAACTGGGCGTACTCGGCTTCGAGCTGCGGCACGAGGGCGGCCGACGCCTTGAGGCGGTTGTAACGGTCCGAATACTCGGCCACGCGGGAGCTCAGTGATGCGACGGAGGCCTCGGCCTGGGCGAGAGACACCTTGAGGGTCTCGGATGCGCGCTGTCCCGTTGTGGCGGGCTGGATGGCGGACACGCCACTCTTGCGGTTCGTGGCGATCACCTGGCGCCTCTGTTCCTCCAGCTCCCGGATCACCCTTTGCGCGCCGACCACGTCGGGATGATTGTCGGTAAACCGTTGCAGCATCGTGTCGAGGGCGCGCCTTTGCGAGTCGATGCGGGCCTCGATCTCGGCGAGCATGCCCCCCCCGGCCGCCGAACCCCCGGCGCCCGACCCGATGGCCGTTTCCTCGCTCGCGAGGCCGCGCCGGAACGCGTCGCGGGCCTTTTCGGCCTCGCGCAGCTCGAGGCGGGCCTGGCTCAGCAAGGCGTTGGTCTCCGACATGCGCACGAAGAAGTCCTTCCCCTCGCCGGGACTCAGGCCGAAGTAGCGAACCCTGAATTCCTTGAGCCGGTTCTCCGCCTCCTGCAGCTTGGCCTCGTAGGTGGCAATCTGCTCGTCGATGAATTTCTTCGCGGCGTCCGTATCCTCCGTCTTGCCACCCTTGCTGGATTCGATGAACATCGAGGCCAGCACGTCCACGGTGCGCTTCGCGCGCCGCGGGTCGACGTCACGATAGGTCAGCGTGTACAGATTGTCGCGATTGTCGCGGCCGGCCGCCCTGATCTCGAGAGACTTCATCAGGTTGTCGACCGTACGCTCGCGGCTCTCCCCGGCCTTCGCCTCGTCGTCGAATCCAACCGTCTGCACGAGCCGCTCGATATTCGGACGGCTGATGAGCAGGCGGCTCAGCATGACGATGCGCAGCTCTTCGTTGGGTTGGACCGTCATTCCGGTCATCAGCGGCTTCAGGATCGAATCCGTGTTCGCGAAAATCCGCGCGGACGCTTCGTACCTGTCCGGGACGACCATGATCGCGCCGAACGCGATCACGCCGACAACCCAGGCCGTGGCGAGCCCGAGCCAGCGATGCGCCCACATCCCTCTCACGGCAGCCACGGCGATGCGGTAAATCTCGTTCATGCTGGTGCGGCTCGATCGACAGTGGTGGCAGCCTCGAATTTCATCGGGTTCCACGCCGGCCGTCAAATCTCATCGGTAACATTCTGCGTCTCAGGAAACCAGCGCGTTCATGTGCCGCAGGCGATCGGCGATGCCGCGCAGCATGGCCATGGCGAATGCCGGTTCCTTCTTCACGGCCTCCAGCAGCGTGGAGCGGTCGATGGCGAGCAGTTCGCTGTCCTCCACCGCGCCCGCGCGCGCCGTGCGCGGCGACTGGTCGATCACCGCCATCTCGCCGAAGGCGCCGCCGGGCCCCACCGCCTCGACGATGTTGGGGCCGATGGCGATCGCCACGCGTCCGGTCTTCACGACGTACATGTACACGCCGACCTGGCCCTCTTTCATGATGATGGTGCCCTGCGGGTAGCGCAGCAGCGCGGTCCTGGGCAGCGCCTGCTCGAGGCGGGCCATCAGCGCGGGGTCGAAGACGCTCGCTTCGCGCGCGGCGGAGCCCGGTTTCAGAGCGCGCGCGGCCAGGCGCGCAGCGATGAGGCGCAGGCGGTCGTACATCACGCTGGCCAGCATCATCGCGAACTCGGGGCTGCGGCCGAGTGCCAACTGCAGCTCCGAGGCGTCGACGGAATACACCACGCACGCGCTCTTGGCGGCGGCCGAAGCGCTGCGCGGCTGGCCGCTGATCACGGCCATCTCGCCGAACACATCGCCCTTGTTCACGATGTCGAGCGCCTTGCCGGCGCGGGTGAGGACGACCTCGCCTTCGGCGACGTAGTACATGCGGGTTCCGGCGCGCATGCCCAGCAGCCCGCCCTTCGAGGACTTGTCGTCTTCCGCGAACAACACCTGCCCGGGCGCGAACTTCTCCTCGCGTCCCGATTCGCGAAAGACCCGCGCGGCCACGTCGGCGTTGTAGAAGCGGCTGGTGGCGGCCTTGAAGGGGGCCGCGCCGGCGCTCGCGGCGCTCGCGGGCACCGTCCCCGACAGCGGCTGCGGCTTGGTGAAATCCATGTCGTCCATGTCGCTCATGGGGTGAAGGTAACCCATTGCCGGGTTGCAATCCATGGCGAGACTCACACTCGCGGGGCCGCCCTCATGATATCGGCATTGCGCATCCAGGCATGGGCCGGTGCACGCTCAGCACATGCATCTCCAGGAGTCGCGTCACGGACGCGAGCACATCACGGTGCCTTCCAGGTTCCAGCCGCGGCGCTGCATCTCGCGCCAGGTGGAGTCGCTGGTCGTGAAGCGGTGGTTGCCGTCGTTGCGCGTCCAGCCGTTGTTGTACGCGCGGTTCACCGACAGATAGCCGTCGGGGCAGGTGAACCCCGGAGACTCGCGCCGCACGTAGAAGTCGATGGACTCGAAGAACCATTGGCCACCCCGGCGCACCGTGTCGCACTCCACCGGGTCGCCGGTGTAGAAGTGGGAGTTGGGGCCGCCGCCGTACCCGCCGAAGAAGCGGCACACGGGGACCGCGGCGAGCACGGCATCGGCCGGTGGCTCGCGCCACGCCTTGAAGGACTGCCCGGTGAGGAACCAGTCGCCGCCGCTCAGCACCAACGGCACCTCGGCCGGGTCCGCGGTGATGAAGTAGTGGTCGATCCGGGGGTTGTAGAACTCGACGACGCGGTTCTCGCCCAGCGCATTCGCGAAGGGCACGTGCACGTCGATGGTCAGCTCGTCGGCGGGCCCGCCGGATACGGATCGCATCCTGATCAGGCGCGCCATGGCGCCCGGGTCCGTGGGCACTTGCAGGTACGCGTTGAGGAACGCGACGGTCCACGTGAAGATGGCGCCGCGGTACTCGACGCGGTATTCGTGCGGGATGTCCATCTCGACCAGGTAGTGCGTGGTCGGAATGCGATTGACCGCCTGGCGCGTCACGCCGATGGGGGCGGTGGAATCCCGCGTGCCGGCCAGCGCGAGAAACGCAGCGTTCACCGAATCCATGCCCGATTGGTTGTCGCAGAAGGCGGGAAGGAACGTCTGGCCCGAGTACGGCACCAGCGCGACGACCGCCTTCACCCGCGGATCGGTCGCGGTCTCGTTGCAGGCCAGGCCGATGCTGGTCGTCATCTTCGCGCCCACGAGGTTCGCGACCGCCTGGCCTCCCATGCTGGCTCCGAACGCGCCGATGCGCCCGGTGTCGATGGCGGCCGAAAACTGCGGATGCGCGAGCATCTGGTCGGTGAGGGCCTTGAGGGCGAGCGGGCGCATCAGCTCCATCTCGGCGATCTTGTCGTACTGCGTGATGAGATACGCGAGGTCCCGCAGGTCGTCGATGCGCACGCGTGAAAAACGCGCGTCGCCGTGGAAGACCGCCGCCACGATGAACCCGTGGGAAGCAAGCTCGACCAGGGCCTCGAGGTGGCCCGGGCTGATGGGGCTGCCGCTGAGGCCGTGGGAGAACAGCAGCATCGGCAGGCGCTGGGGCAGCACCTTGGGCGGGACGCCGGCCGGCTGCATGTGGGGGACGATGCTGTTGGTCTGCGGCAATACGTAACCGGGATCGAAATTGGTGGCCGGCGTCGGATGGCACACGATGGCGACGTGCTCGACGCGCTGGTCGGCGAACTGCGGATAGAGCCTCGAGACGTCGGGCACCCGCACGTCGTACCGCAGCGCCGTGCCGGGAAAGCGCAGGATCTGCGAGATGTAGCGCAGCTGCCCGTTGGCGGGCTTGCCCTCCCAGAAGTCCTCGGGCGGAGTGCCACCGAAGGAGGCGATCAACGCAGGATCCTGCTCGACGTTGGTGCAGGCCACGGCAAAGCTGCCGCTGGGAATCGGGGCGACGGTGCGCTCGTGGTTGGCCGCGCCCGCGAGCGAAGCGCAGGTGGCGAGCGAGGCGGCGAGGAGCTGGCGGAAAGGCATGGTCGTCGAAACGGTAGAATCAACCCAGTTTAAACGTACGAGGGCGGGAAATGGACGACATCGCCAAGCTGCGGCGCATCCTGCGTGACGCCCGGACGATCGCCGTGGTGGGACTCTCGGCCAACTGGTACCGTCCCAGCTTTTTCGCCGCGAAGTACATGCAGGAGCACGGCTATCGCGTGATCCCGGTGAATCCGTCGTATGACAGCGTTCTGGGCGAAAGATGCCATGCCTCGCTGCGCGACATTCCCGAGCCCGTGGACCTGGTGGACTGTTTCCGCAGGAGCGAGGAGATTCCGGCCCTGGCCGAGGACGCCATCGCCATCGGCGCCCGGGTTCTCTGGATGCAGCTGGGCGTGAGCAACGCGGCTGCTCGGAGCCGCGCCGAGGGCAGCGGGCTGGAGGTGGTCGAAAACCGCTGCGTGAAGATCGAGCATGCGCGCCTGTTCGGCGGCCTGGGCTGGGCGGGCGTGGATACCGGCGTCATCTCGGCAAAGCGTCCCACGTAAGGCAACCGCGACACGGGAGGAACCATGGAACACTGGCTTGCCTGGCTGGTGCTGGGCTTCGTGCTCGTGATCGTCGAGCTCATTTCCGGCACCTTCTACCTGCTGGTCCTCGGGGTCGGCGCCTTCGCGGCTGCCCTCGCGGCGTACCTGGGCGCGAACGTCATCCTCCAGGCGGTGATCGCCGGGGGCGTCGCGCTGGCGGGGGCGTTTGCCGTGCACCACTGGCACGCGCGCCAGCGCGCATCCGATGCCGAGCCCGTGAACTTCCTCGATCGCGGGCAGCCCGCGGTGCTGGAGGGATGGATCGACGAGGCGACCAGCCTCGTGCGCGTCAAGTACCGCGGCACCTCATGGGATGCGCGCATCGTCGGTGCGTCCACGCGGCCCGCCACCGGGGCGGTGCTCTATATCGAAGGGCAAGAAGGCAGCACGCTGCTGGTGGCCCCCACGCCGCCGGCGCGCTGAGCGAACCAACAACAAACTGAACGGGAGGTCACCATGTTCTGGAAAACCCTCATCGCGGTCATCCTCACCATCGCCTCCGCGGTGCTGACGGGCAGCACGGCGCTCACTATCGCGACGTTCCTCGTCGCCATGATCGTCGTCTTCATCTTCGAAGGCGTGCGCGTCGTGCCGCAGCAGCAGGCTTGGGTGGTCGAGCGCCTCGGCAAGTTCCACGGGGTGCTGCCGCCGGGCCTGAACCTGATCGTCCCGTTCTTCGACCGGGTGGCCTACCGCCACTCGCTGAAGGAAGTGCCACTCGACATCCCCGAGCAGGTCTGCATCACCAAGGACAACACGCAGCTCGCCGTGGACGGGATCATCTACTACCAGGTGCAGGACCCGAAGCTCGCCTCCTACGGGTCGTCGGACTACGTGCTCGCGATCTCGCAGCTCGCCCAGACCGCGCTGCGCAGCGAGGTCGGCAAGATGGAGCTCGACCGCACGTTCGAGAGCCGCGACGAGATCAACCATCGCGTCGTGAGCGTGCTGGACGAGGCGGGCCGGACCTGGGGCATCAAGGTGCTGCGCTACGAGATCAAGAGCCTCACGCCGCCGCAGGCCATCCTGCATTCCATGCAGGCCCAGATCACCGCCGAGCGCGAGAAGCGCGCGGTGATCGCGAAGTCCGAGGGCCAGCGCCAGCAGGAGATCAAC
>JBKJYC010000225.1:0-6643 GCA_046715885.1 Usitatibacter sp. | reverse complement strand
GTGGAGCGGTAACCGGTGTCCTCCAGCTTCGCGGGCAACTGGCGGTTGCTCGCGAAGTACGTCTCCACGGCGGTGCGGGCGTTGCGCGCTTCCGCCACCGATTCGGAGAGGTAGGCGCGCGTGGTGTAGTCCTGGTAGGCGGGGATGGAGATGGCGGCGAGGATGCCGACCACGGGAAGCGGTCCCAGGAGCAGCACCACGATCCACACACCGGCCGAGAGCTTCATCGTGCCGCCCCCCGACTGGATCGTCTCCGGCGATGCGTCGGAGCGCACCACCACCGTGCTCGCCATCATGTCGTGCAGCGCCTGCTTCTTTCCGGTGAACGCCGCCATCAGGTAGCCGATCATCAGCAGGATGGAAGACACCCAGGAGGCGAAGAAACGGCCCGTGGCACGCAGGAAGCTGATCCGCTCGCCCTCGTTGTCCGTCACCCGGATGCCGAATGCCATCTTGCCGAGCGTGGCGCCGCGCTGTGAGCTGTGCATCAGCGCGTAGTAGAGCCAGAGCGTGGCGAGGGTCGCGATCGGTGCGAGGACGGCGAGGGGCCCGAGCAGGGCGAAGCCCAGGACCACGACCATCATCAGGACGTACAGGATGATCATGTCCACCCAATACGCCGCGAAGCGCCGCCAGAAGCCCGCGTAGAGCGGCGCGTCGGGGTCACCCTGCGCGACGAGCGGGGCCTTGGGGGGATTCCACGGGGATTTCGGCGTGCTGCTCATGGTACCTCCTGGAGGCAGTCAGCCTCAGCCAAACTTCTCTTCGGACTCCGCCGAGATCTTGAACTCGCCGAACGACGGCCCCCCCTGGCGCGAGGGCTGCTTCGCCTTCTCGCTCATCATCGGCATGATCCCGGAGTTGCCGAGCAACAGGCCGAGGTTGGTGGCGGAGTCGGCATTGGCGAGCGCCTCCTCGGTGGAGATCTTGTTCTGGCGCACCAGGCGGAAGAGGTCCTGCTCGAAGGTCTGCGAGCCGGGCGACATCGACTTCTCCATCGCCTCCTTCACCTCGCCCACCTCGCCCTTCTCGATCTGCTCCTGGACGTTGCGCGTGTTGAGCAGCACTTCCATCGCCGGAGTGCGCCCGCCCTCGAGGGTCTTCACCAGGCGCTGCGAGACGATGGCCTTCAGCGACACGGCGAGATCCTGCAGCAGCATGGGACGCACTTCCAGCGGGAAGAAGCTGATCACCCGGTTCATCGCCTGGTAGGCGTTGTTGGCGTGCAGCGTGGACAGGCACAGGTGGCCGGAGAGCGCGTAGGTGAGCGCCATGCGCATCGTCTCCTGGTCGCGGATCTCGCCGATCAGGATGCAGTCGGGCGCCTGGCGCATCGCGTTACGCAGCGCCTCGTGGAAGGCGAGGGTGTCGTTGCCGACCTCGCGCTGGTTGAAGATCGCCTTCTTCGGCGTGAACACGTATTCGATCGGATCCTCGATGGTGAGGATATGCCCGGGCCCCTGCTGGTTGCGGAAGTCGAGCATCGAGGCGAGGGTGGTCGACTTTCCCGAGCCGGTGGCGCCGACCACGAGGATCAACCCGCGCTTCTCCATCACCAGCGAGGCCAGCACCGGCGGCAGGTTCAGGGACGCGAGGCTGGGGATTTCCGTGGTCACGAAGCGGATCACGCCGCACACCGCGCCCTTGGACCAGAACAGGTTCACGCGGAAGTTGCCGAGGCCCGGCATGGGCTTGGCGAGGTTCATCTCGCGGTCGCGCTCGAAGATCTCGATCTGCTTGGGCGTGAGCAGCTCGTAGGCGATCTTCTTCGTCGTCTCCGCGTCCATCGGTTGCGGGTTGACGGGCATGATCGTGCCGTTGATCTTTATGCACAGCGGCGAGCCCGCGGAGATGAAGATGTCCGAAGCCTTCTTCTCCGCCATCAGCTGGAGCAGCTTTTCGATGAACATGTGCGCCTCCGTTTCTCAGTCGGCCCGCAACAGCTCGTTGATGGCTGTCTTGGCGCGGGTCCTGGCGTCCACCTGCTTGACGATCACCGCGCAATACAAACTATACCGCGCATCCGGCCCCGGGAGGTTGCCGGATACGACGACGCTTCCGGGGGGGATTTTTCCGTAGCTGACCTCCCCGGTCATGCGGTTGTAGATCTTGGTGCTCTGGCTGATGTAGACCCCCATCGCCAGCACCGAGCCCTCGCCCACGACGACGCCCTCGACCACCTCGCTGCGCGCGCCGATGAAGCAGTTGTCCTCGATGATGGTCGGGTTGGCCTGCAGCGGCTCCAGCACCCCGCCGATCCCGACGCCGCCCGACAGGTGCACGTTCTTGCCGATCTGCGCGCACGAGCCGACCGTGACCCACGTGTCCACCATGGTGCCCTCGTCCACGTAGGCGCCGATGTTCACGAACGACGGCATGAGTATCGCGCTCCTGCCGACGAACGCGCCGAAGCGCACCGTCGCCGGCGGCACCACGCGCACCCCGGATGCGGCGAAGTCGGCCTGCGAGTAGCGCGCGAACTTCGACTCCACCTTGTCGTAGTAGCGCGTGTAGCCGCCCTCCAGGATCTCGTTGTCGCGCAGGCGAAAGGAGAGCAGCACCGCCTTTTTCAGCCACTGGTGCGTGACCCATTCGCCGCCGTGCTTCTCGGCCACGCGCAACTCCCCGCGGTCGAGCTTCGCGATCACCGCCTCGACGGCCGTGCGCACCGCGGCGGGTGCGTTCGCGGGGGAGTAGTCGGCGCGCTTCTCGAAGGCGCTCTCGATGGTCTGCTGCAGGTCGCTCATGTCGGCTCTTGGTAGTGGACGCTGTAGGTGAGGCATTCGAGGCCCGAGACGGAGGCGGACTGCTCCGTGACGGCATGGGGAAGGGGGGTGCCGAGGTGCTTCTTCGCCGTCTCGGTGAGCAGGATCTCGCCCGGCCGCGCGAGGTCCTCGCCCAGCTTGAACGCGACGTTCACCGGATCGCCGAAGCAATGCGCCCCGTTCACGAATAGGAAGCGGCCGAAGTCGATGCCGATGCCCACCGCGATCAGCGGGGCGCCGTCCGCGCCGGCATGCGCCACGAGCGCGCGATTGATCCGGATCGCCGCCTCGACCGCGCCGCTCGCATCCGGGAACACGGCCATCACGTTGTCGGCGTGGAACTCCACCACCGTGCCGCCGCATTGCCCGACGATGGGCGCGGTCAGGGCCTGCATGCGGCGGATCAGCCCGAGATAGCCGAGGATGCCGCTGCGCCGGACCGTGAGCGAGAAGTGGCTCATGTCGAGGGCGAGCACGGCGCGCTCGACGCCGAACTGCTGCCAGATCGACTCCTCGATGCCGCGCCGCTCCGCCTCGCCTGCCGAGGGCAACTGGTCGACCAGGGCGAAGAAGGCTTCCTTCATCCGCGGGCCGCCGCCAGCGGCGCCGTGCCGCGCACGCGCATGAAGCGGGCGACGCGCGTCCCGGCCTCGATGGCGTCCTCGACCGTGGAGACGAGGGCCACGCGCACGAAGCCGCGGCCGGGGTTCACGCCGTGCGCCTCGCGCGAGAGGTAGCTTCCGGGCAGGACCATGATGTTGGTCGCGGCGAACAGCTCGCGCGCGAACTTCTCGTCGTCGCCAGGGACCGAGGCCCAGAAATAGAACGCGGCGTCGGGCATGACGAGCGGCAGCGCCGGATTCACGATCTCGTAGAAGGCGGCGAATTTCTCGCGGTAGAGGCGCCGGTTCTCGAGCACGTGGGCCTCGTCCTTCCATGCCGCGATCGACGCGGCCTGCACGGTATTGGACATCGCGGCGCCGTGGTACGTCCGATACAGGAGGAAGTCCTTGAGGATCGCCGCGTCGCCCGCGGCGAAGCCGGAGCGCATCCCGGGCGCATTCGAGCGCTTGGAGAGCGATCCCATGGCGACCAGGCGCGGGTAGCCCCGGTACCCGAGCTTCTTCGCCGCGCCCAGGGCGCCCAGCGGCGGCGCGGACTCGTCGAAGTAGATCTCGCTGTAGCACTCGTCGGAGACGATCACGAAGCCATGCCGCTCGGAGAGTTCGAACAGGCGCTTCCATTCCTCCAGGGGCATGACGCGCCCGGTGGGATTGCCGGGTGAGCAGGCGTAGAGCAGGCGCGTGCGCTTCCAGGCGTCCGCGGGGACGCTGTCCCAGTCGGGCTTGAAGCCATTCGCGGCGACCGAGTTCACGTAGTACGGCGCGGCCCCGCCCAGCAGGGTCGCGCCTTCGTAGATCTGATAGAACGGGTTGGGGCACACCACCAGCGCGTCGCGCTCGCCGGGATCGAGCACGGCCTGCGCGATGGAGAAGATCGCCTCGCGGGTTCCGGTGACCGGAATCACCCCGGTCTCGGGATCGAGGGGGCCGAGGCCGTGGCGCCGCGCGATCCACTCGGCCATCGCCGCGCGCAGCTCCGGCAGGCCCTTGGATTGCGGGTAGCGCGCGAGGCCGCCCAGGTTCGCCGTGATCGCGTCTTTCACCAGCGCGGGCGTGGCGTGCCGGGGCTCGCCGATGGAGAGGTTGATGGCACGCAGGGCCGGCGGCGGCGTGACGCCCGACAGCAAGACGCGGAGCTTCTCGAAGGGGTAGGGCAGGAGTTGCCCGAGGCGCGGGTTCATCGCCGCGATTATACCTGTTGCGGCTTGAAAATCAGCGGCTTAGCGGTGGCGCAGGAGGTCGCGCAGGCGCATGAAGGGGAGCTTGAGCCACCAGCGCAGGCTGCGCCGGCGATCGATCTCGCGGTCCTTGTCGTCGATCGCCCTGTCGCGCAGCGCCACCTCGCGATGCAGGTCGGCCACGTCCACCAGCCGGTGGGTGAGCTCGGAGCGGATGAGGCTCATGTCGCGCTGGAACCCCATGATGGAGATCTCGCGGTCGCGCACCTGTTCCTGCAGCGCCTCGGCGCGCCGCACGCATTCCTCGAGATCGCGCATCACCTTCTCGTAGTCGCGATGCACCCAGTCGCCGCGATCGGAGAGTACGGAAAGGACGGGTGGCAGCGACGCGACGGCGCTCGGGTCGCGGCCGGCGACGACGAGGAAGTAGAGCGGATGCGCGAGCGCCGCTCCACCGTCCGCCGGATGCTCTTCGTCGATCTCCACCAGCTGTCCGACGGACGGCCCCGTGGCGGGCACGGACGGATCGGGCGCGATCACAGAGAAGAACGACGGGCGCTGTGCGTACCAGGCGGCGTGCGCGAAGTGCGTGCCCACGAGCTGGGCCAGCTCCGCGCGGTAGAGCTCCTTCACGTGGAACTCGTTGTGGTAGTCGCGCTTGTCCGTGTACTCGAGCTTGTTGGGGCACGAAAGCACGAGCACGCCACCGGGCGCCAGGACGCGCGCGAGCTCGGCGATGAAGGGCTGCTGCCCGGAGATGTGCTCGATGGTCTCGAACGAGACCGCGACATCGACGCTCGCATCGGGCAGCGGGATGCTGGTGCACGGCGCGCAGAGGAAGCGCACGTTGGGCAGCCCGGCGTAGGCGCGATGGGCGTGCGCGATGGCTTCCTGGGAGATGTCGACGCCGACGGCGTGCGCCGCCGAGCGGGCGAGGAGCGCGGTGCCGTAGCCTTCGCCGCACGCGACGTCGAGGACGCGCTTGCCCGCGGTCCAGCGCGATGCGAAGTGGTAGCGGTGCCAGTGCTCGACCCAGATCTCGCCCTTCGTGCCGGGCACGAAGCGCTCGCCGGTGAAGGCCAGCTCGTCGGTCGCGAAGTCGGTGGGCCTGTTCATCGCGCGTCATTCTAGCCGGGCGCGCGCGCAGGGCGGTTAGAATTGCACGGTCCATGAGCGCCATTGCTTCCAAGCCCGCGTGGGCGCTGGTCGCCGGCGCCTCCCTCTGGGGCATCGTCTGGTATCCCTATCGCCTCCTGGCGCAGGCCGGCCTCGACGGCATCTGGGCCACGGCGCTCACCTACGGGCTGGCGCTCATCCTCGGCTGCATCGTCTTCTTCCGCCACGTGGGGTCGTTGCGCAAGGCGCCGATGCTCGCCGTCCTGATGGGGCTCGCCATCGGTTGGAGCAACCTCGCGTACGTGCTCGCCGTGCTCGAAGGCGAGGTGATGCGGGTGCTGCTGCTCTTCTACCTGGCGCCCCTGTGGACGGTGCCGATCGCGTGGATCCTGCTCGGCGAGAACCTCGACCGTCCGAACTTGGCCGCGATGGCGCTGGCCCTCGGGGGCGCCATGATCATGCTCTGGCGCCCGGAGCTCGGGTTTCCCTGGCCGGACACGCGTGCGGAGTGGCTTGCCGTCGTGGCGGGCTTCCTGTTCGCGCTCGGCAACGTGCTCGTGCGGCGCATCGATTCGATGAGCGACGCGGGCAAGTCGATCGTGATCTGGCTGGGCGTGGTGCTCGCCGCGATGGTGCACCTGCCGTGGAGCGGCGTGCGCACGGAATATGCCTTCGAAATCGCGGCGACCCAGTGGGTACTGATCGGCGGCGTCGCGGCGGCGCTGGTGGCCATGGGCCTGGCGCTGCAGTACGGGCTGTCGCGCACGCCGGCCAACCGCGCCATCGTCCTGCTGCTGGTCGAGTTGCCGATCGCCGCGCTCGCGGCCTGGCTGCTCGCGGGCGAGGTGCCGCGGCTGCAGGACTACCTGGGCGGGGCGCTCATCATTGCGGCCAGCCTCGCCTCCGCATTCGCAACCAAGGGGACAGACCCCTTGGCGTCGAAAAGCTAAGGGGCCTCTCC
>JBKJYC010000224.1:0-5796 GCA_046715885.1 Usitatibacter sp. | reverse complement strand
GGGAAACCCTAAATTCTACAGGAGGGGACCGGCCGATCCGCGGGCGCTACGTGCGTGTAAACTCTTTTGCCCCGGCCTTGCCCACGTCCTCAATGGTCCCCCATCTCACCACTTCCCTCACCGGCCCGCTCGCGGACCTGGAGCGCCTGGTCCTCGATCACCGGCCCGACATCGAGCACTGGTTCCGCAACCAGTTCATCGAGCACGAGGTGCCGTTCTACTCGTCGGTGGACCTGCGCAACAGCGGCTTCAAGCTGGCGCCGGTGGACCTGAACCTCTTCCCGGGGGGGTTCAATAACCTCAATCCGGACTTCATGGTGCTGTGCGTTCACGCGGCCATGTCCGCGGTTCAGAAGCTGTGCCCGGATTCGCGCGGCATCATGCTGGTGCCCGAGAACCACACGCGCAACCTCAACTACCTGCAGAACGTCGCGGTGTTGAAGCGCATCCTCGAGGCCGCGGGCCTCACCGTGCGAGTGGGCAGCCTCATCCCCGATCTCGCCGGGCCCACGGAGTTCGAGACCGCGGCGGGCGAGAAGCTGCTGATGGAGCCGATCCAGCGCAAGGGCAACCGCGTGATGCTCGAGGGCTTCGACCCCTGCGCGGTGCTGCTCAACAACGACTTGTCGGCGGGGATCCCGGCGATCCTCGCGGGCATCGAGCAGGCGGTGGTGCCGCCGCTCGTCGCCGGGTGGACCACCCGGCGCAAGTCCCACCACTTCCATTGCTATGACCGCGTCGCAGATGACTTCGGCAAGCTCCTGGGCATCGACCCCTGGTTCGTGAACCCGGCCTTCAGCCAGTGCGGCAAGGTCAACTTCTCCGAGAAGGAAGGCGAGGAGTGCCTGGCGGCAAACGTCGAGTTCGTGCTGAACGAGGTGAAGGAGAAGTATGCGCAGTACGGCATCACCGAGCCGCCGTTCGCCATCGTGAAGGCCGACGCCGGCACCTATGGCATGGGCATCATGACGGTGAAGAGCGTCGACGACGTGCGCAACTTGAACCGCAAGACGCGCAACAAGATGTCGGTGATCAAGGAAGGCCAGCCGGTGCACGAAGTCATCATCCAGGAGGGCGTCTACACCTTCGAGATGGTCGAGGCCGGCGTGGCCGAGCCGGTGATCTACATGATCGACCAGTTCGTGGTCGGCGGCTTCTACCGCGTCAATACGACGCGCGGCATCGACGAGAACCTGAACTCCCCCGGCGCGCAGTTCAAGCCGCTCGCGTTCGAGACGGATTGCCAGACGTCCGACTGCGCCGGCGCGCCGGGCACCCCGCCCAACCGCTTCTACACCTATGGCGTCGTCGCGCGCCTGGCGATGCTCGCCGCGGCCATCGAGGTGGAGGAGCTGCGCAGCCGCGCCTCGGCGCTGGAGGTCAGGGCGGCGAACGCATGAAGTTCGCGTTCGTGGTCGACCCACTCGACCACCTCAAGGCCTACAAGGACTCTTCCGTCGCGATGATGCGCGAGGCCGCCCGCCGCGGGCACGAGGTGCACGCGCTCGAATCGCGCGAGATGTTCCTCCACCAGGGGGAGGTGCACGCGCCGGTTCGTACCCTGCGGGTGAGCGACGATGACCACGACTGGTACACGGCCTCCGAAGCGAAGGTGGCGCCGCTGGGCGCGTTCGACATCGTGATGATGCGCAAGGACCCGCCCTTCGACCAGGAGTACTACTACGCCACGTTGCTGCTGGAGCAGGCCGAGAAGGCGGGCACGCGGGTGGTCAACCGGCCGGGCGCGCTTCGCGACTGGAACGAGAAGCTGGCGATCCTGCGCTTTCCGCGCTTCATGCCCCCCATGCTGGTCGCCTCCGACCCGGAGCGCCTCCAGGGCTTCATCGAGGCCGAGGGCGACGTGATCGTGAAGAAGCTGGACGGCATGGGTGGCACCATGATTTTTCGCGTTCGCGCCGACGACGTGAACCGCAACGTCATCGTCGAGACCATGACCGACCTCGGAACGCGCACGGTCATGGCCCAGCGATTCGTCCCCGAGATCGCCCAGGGCGACAAGCGCGTGCTGGTCATCGCGGGAAAGGTCTTCGACCACTGCCTCGCGCGCATCCCGAAGGCGGGCGAGACGCGCGGCAACCTCGCCGCCGGCGGCAAGGGGATTGCGCAGCCGGTCTCGGCGCGCGACCGCGAGATCGGCGCGGCGGTCGGGAAGGAACTCGTGAAAGACGGAATCGTCTTCGCCGGGCTCGACGTGATCGGCGACTACCTCACCGAGGTGAACGTCACCAGCCCCACGGGCATCGTCGAGATCGCGCAGCAGACCGGACGCAACGCCGCGAAGGACCTGCTCGACGCCCTGTCCTGAAGCGCGAAAATCGGGGTCCGGGTAGAAATATCTGCGGGCAGGAGCCCGCGACGAAATTTCTGCCCTGACCCCGATTTTCCTGGCGCAAAATGACGGCATGATCCTCTCGCGTTGGCGCATCGCTTTCACGGCCTTCCTCATGGCGCTGTCTTTCACCGCGCCCGCCCAGGACCTCTTTTCGTACGGGGACCTGTAGGCGCGCCTGGCGCTTTCCCCTTCGCAGAAGGAGCAGTTCAACGCTGCGCGCGCCGCCACGCAGCGCGCGCTCTTCTCCATCGGCCTCATCGCGCTGGAGATGAAGGGCCGCCTCGCCGCCGAGCTCGCCAAGGACCGGCCCGACTTCGAGGCCCTGGTCGGCGATCCCGAGGCGTTGCTCGTGTTCGTCCGTCCGCATTTTCGCGAGGCGCGGGCCGAATGGGCCAAGCTCTACGCCACCCTCAGCGACGAGCAGCTCGCCATCGCGCGCGGCTACGGCGACAAGCAGCTCGCCGCGCTCGAGCGCGCGGCGGTCGACATCCTGGGGACGCTGCGCGAAAGGCTGCGGAAGTAGGAGAAGCGGACCTAGAAGACCGTCACGCGGTCGAAGTCGCCGCCGTGGTCGAGCACCTCGTAGACCGTCGCCTCCTTGGCACCGTCGGTCCAGACCTCGATGCCGCGCCCGCGGAGGGCCATGCCGCTCGGCACCACCAGCGAAGCGGGAATGTCGAGCTTCTCCAGCGCAGGCAATCGGAAGCCCTGGGCCCAGTGCGCGTTCGCGCGGTTGCGCGCGTCGCCCGCGCGGACCGCCACGGGCTCGGGCCGCCCCGGGAACAGCGTGACAGTGATCACGACCTTGCCGTCGGTTTCCTGCACCAGGGCGCTGATCTCGCCCAGGAAGAACGGCGCGCCCTCGCTCAGGCGCATGGCGACGAGGCGGCCGATGGCCACGCCCTTCGAGGCGGTCGGCGGGCGCTGCAGCCGCCAGGCACCGAGCATCTCGTCGATCACGCCCCAATGCTCCACGCTGAAGTTGAGCTCGCCCAGCATCATGCTCTGGGTGCGCTCGCTCACACGCCCGAACATGGCGATGTCGTTCTTCTCCTGGCGCGTGAGCTCGCGGCTCTTGTCGGGTTGCTCGAAGACATTGCCGCCGGTCACGAAGAAATGGATCTCGTTCATCCCGAAGGCGAGGCCCGCCGTGGTCTCGTCCGGCACCTTGGCCGGCGGCCGGGGCGGAGCGCCCTCGCACCAGAGCTTGTGCATGCGCTGCAGCTGCTGGAGCGCGTCGAGCGCGCTCGCCTCGGCGGGCAGTCCGAGGCTTACCGGCTCCTCGTCGTTCTGCAGGCCGCGGATGCGCCGGCGGATGCTCTTGGAGAGCTGCTCCACGTCGAGGATGCGGTGCGTGGGACGCACGTCGTCGGTCGCGAGCGGCCGGGCGCCGATCTGGCGCGTGAGGTCGGTGGCGAGCGGGAAGGCCACCAGCGCCTCGGCATGGGGCGGCGGCTCGCTCAGGATGCGCACCTTGCGGATCCACATGCGCAGCAGCGCCTCCGCGAAATCCATCTGCGGGGCGGTCATCTCCGAAAGGTAGGCCGCCTGCGTCAGAACCACGTGCGCGTAGGTCTCCGCCGTCGTGGCCACGCCGTCCTCGCCTTCGAGTGAATCCTTCACGCGCTCCTCGGCCACGCCCTTGCGCTCGGCCTCGGCGTAGAGCTGGTGCAGGCGTGCCCACAGCGCCGGGTCGAAGCGCCGGTAGACGATCGCGTGGAAGAGCATCTGGGCGCCGAGGTAGCGCATCACGCGCTGCATCATCAACGCCGAGTGGCGCGCGAACTCCTCCTGCTCGCCCTCGGCAATGGCGAGGCAGTGGCGGTAGCCGTTCTCCATCTCCTCGAGCAGCGTCTTGCCGATGGTCCACGCATTGGTGTCGTTGGGCGAGAGCGGCAACGTCTTGCCGAAGTAGCGCGAGCGCTGCTCGCCCTGGAGAAACGCGATCTTGTCGCGCAGCAGCTCCATGCACTTCAAGCGCTCCAGCGGGTCCAGGTCGGTGGCGCGGTTCATCACCCGCAGCGCGTCCAGCACCAGCTGCTGCGCCTGCGGGATGTTCGTGAGCGGCAGCGCGCTCAGCCACTCCTTGCAGGTGCGAGCATCGGAGAAACCCGCACCGCTGACGCGGGCGGCGGGGGGCGTGGAGCTGGTCACCACATCAGGCCTCGGAGAGCCGTGCGGCGATGGCCGCGCCCAGGCGCGCGGCGCGCTCCAGGCGCTCCGCGGGAATGACCGGCTCGCGCTTCGGCTCCGACCAGACCGGGCCCGGAAAATGGCGGTCGTCCCGGAAACGCGGGATCACGTGCCAGTGCACGTGGGGGGTCATGTTGCCGAGGCTTGCCAGGTTCATCTTGTCGGGCTGCATCGTCTCCCGTACTGCCGCTTCCACCGCGAGCACCACGCCCAGGAGTGCCTGTTGCTCGGCCGGGTGAAGGTCGGTCATCTCGCGCACGTGGCGCCTGGCGATCACCCGGATGAAGCCCGGATAGTCGCCCTCCTGCACCGCCACGACGCGGCAAAGGTCATTCTGCCAGAGCACCGTCCCACCCGTGCTGCTGCAAAGTTCACACGGGAGGGCGGCCATGGGCGACCTTTTTCCGCCGAACGGTCTAGAACGGCTGACGAACGATGGGCTTGCTCTGGGAAACGCCGTCCACGTTGTACGTCATCACGCCGTTGTTGATGTCCGTGAACGTGAACGAGACGCTGCCCGCGGGAATCACCGACAAAGCGGTCGCGGTATACGGCACGCCCAGCCAGGCCGAGCTGGTGGTGCGGAAAGCGGCGCCCGTGTAGGTGGTCGCGTTGGTCCACACGCCGTCGGGCACGACGTACCATACGGTGCGCCCGGAGGCGTCGTAGGTGTACCAGATCGCGAAGATCTTCCGGTACTGCTGGTTGATCGCGACACCCCAGCCGTTTTGCGCCGTGCCGCCCCACCAGAGGTCGGCGTAGCTCGCCGTGGGCGTGGCGTCCTGCGGGCCGAACGCCTGGCGCTGGATGCTCTTCGTTCCCGCTACGCCGTTGATGGTGTAGGTAAGCGTGGCCGTCGTGAGGCTGGTGAAGGTGACCGTCGCGGTGCCCACCGCGGGGTTCACGGCGAACTGCCCCGCGTTGTACGCGCCGAAGAACGAGCCGTTGGGCTGGTAGAGGGCGCCGGTGTAGGCGGTGAAGCCCGCGTTCCACGCGCCGCCCGACATCACGACCCATTGCGGGCGTCCCTGGGCGTCGTAGATGTAGAGGGCGATGAAGAGGGTCGCATTGTGCTGCGTGATGCTCATGCCCCAGCCGTTCTCGAGCTGCCCCGACCACCACAGGTCCTGGTAGTTGTTCGGGCCGCCGGCAGTGGCGGTGACCTTGAACATGCCGCGGCCATACGTCGCGGCCCCGAGCGTTGCGTTGTCGAGCCAGAAGAGCTCGCGCACGCGGATGTTGGCCGGGCC
>JBKJYC010000223.1:0-4543 GCA_046715885.1 Usitatibacter sp. | reverse complement strand
CCGTGCGCATGTGCCGCGAGGTCGTGCCCCTGATGCGCAGGCTGCGCACCGGCCGGATCGTCAACATCTCCAGCGGCCTGGGACAGCTGCACCAAATGGGCGAGGGGAGTCCCGCGTATCGGGTGTCGAAAGCGGCGCTCAACGCGCTCACGCGCACCCTGGCGGCGGAGGTGGCCGACGCAGGCATCCTGGTGAACTCCATGAGCCCGGGGTGGGTGAAGACCGACATGGGCGGCGAGGAGGCCCCACGCACTGTGGAGGAGGGCGCTGACACGGCGGTATGGCTGTGCATGCTTCCTTCCAATGGTCCTACAGGACAGTTCTTCCGCGACCGCAAGCCGATCCCGTGGTAGCACGACAGCGGTAATCCGCCGGAGCTTGCGGCGGTGGGAACGCATGGAGCAGGGGACCGTCGAACAGCCATGACGACATTCTTGCGCAAGCTTCCGATCTACCTCTGCATCGCCGGCGCGGCGATGGTCCTGGCCGCGTGCAGCATCGGCCGCCTCGCCTACAACAACGCCTCGCCGGTCGTGACCTACATGGTCGACGACTACTTCGACCTCTCGGGCGACCAGGAGTACTGGGTTCGCCAGCGCTTCGGCCGGCTCCAGGCCTGGCACCGCACCAGCGAGCTTCCCACCTACGAGCGCGACCTCCGCGACGCGGTGGCGCGCACCGAACGCCCGCTCACGGTCGAGGACGCGCGCTGGGTGAACAAGACCCTGCGGACTTACTACCACCGCCTCGTCGAGCACGCGCTCCCCGACGTGGCCGACCTGATCCTGCAACTCGATGACGAGCAGGTGCGCCGCTTCGAGGAGCGCTTCGCGAAGGAGAGCCGGAAGATCGAGGGCGAAAGCGGCGCCAAGGGCCCGAAGGAAGCGCGCGAGGAGAAACGCACCGCGAAGCTGATCGACCAGATCGAGGGCTACACCGGTCGCCTGAGCGCCGAGCAGCGCGACCTCGTCGCCGGCCGCGTGCACTTCATGCCCGACATCGCGGGGCTGCGCCTGGCCGACCGCAAGCAGCGCCAGGAGATGGTCGCGGCCCTCGTCCGCGCGAAGCCGCCCAAGGCGGAAGTGATCGCGGGCCTGAAGCGGGTGCTGGTCGAGACCGACACGTGGCGCAAGCCGGCATACGTCGCCGCGCTCAAGCAGCGCGACGAGCACCTGGCCGAGATGCTGGTGGCGCTTTCCGCGACGTGGACGCCCGAGCAGCGCGCCTCCGTGCAGAAGAAGCTGCGCGGCTATCTCGCTGACGTCTCAAGCCTGCTCGCCGCCCGCTAGCGCGGCAGCCAGCGCCTGCGCCTCGGGGTGGAGGATGTGGATACGGCCCTTCCCGGGCCGCGCCACGCCGCGCAACTCCAGCGCGTGGGCTTCCTGCCCGAAGGACGCGCGATCGCGTTCAGCCAGTCCTATTACCGCGGGGATACCTGCGATTTCGTGGCCGAGCTAAGCTCGTCCAATGAGTGACCTCACTTCCGACGCCGTGGCCCGCGATCCGGGCGCGACGCGCCTGTTCCAGGAAGCCGCCCAAGCCGGGTCCGCGGTGCGCCTGCAGTTCGAGCGCATCCACTCGGATGCGCTGGGGCTGGGCGCGGCGCTGCGCAAGCTGGCCCCGCGCGCCGTGGTCACCTGCGCGCGCGGCAGCTCCGATCACGCGGCCACGTTCGCGAAGTACCTGATCGAAACGCGCACGGGCGTCCTCACCGCCTCGGCCGCGCCCTCGGTGAGCTCGCTCTTCGGCAGCCGCCAGGACCTGCGCGGCTGTCTCTTTCTCGCCATCTCGCAGTCCGGGCGCAGCCCCGACCTCGTCTCCGCCACGGCGGCGGCGAAGCAGGCCGGCGCGCTCGTCGTGGCACTCGTCAACGCCGACGACTCGCCGATCGCGGCGGTCTCGGACTTCACGTTGCCGCTCTGCGCGGGCGCCGAGACCAGTGTCGCCGCGACCAAGAGCTATATCGCGTCGCTCGCGGCCCTGGTGCACGTGGTCGCCGCGTGGACGTCGGACGACCTGCTGATGGACAGTCTCGCGATCGCGCCCGACCACCTCCAGCGCTCCTGGGATCTCGACTGGAGCGCGGCGGTGCCGAAGCTGGCCGCCGCGCGCCATCTCTTCGTGATGGGCCGCGGCGTGGGCCTCGGCATCGCGCAGGAAGCCGCGCTGAAGCTGAAGGAGACCGCCGGCCTGCACGCCGAGGCGTTCAGCAGCGCCGAAGTGCGCCACGGCCCGCAGGCGTTGCTCCAGGAACAGGAGCACTTTCCCGCGCTGCTCTTCGCGCAGAACGACGAGACCCGCGCGGGTCTGGAGGCGCTGGCCCGGGACCTGGCCGCGCGCGGCGTCGATGTCATGATCGCGGGCGCCGCCGCGCCCGGGGCATTGGTGCTCCCCACGATTCCCGCGCACCCGGCGATCCAGCCGCTGCTCATCGCGCAGAGCTTCTACCGTCTGGCCAACGCGGTGGCGATCGCGCGCGGCTTCGATCCCGACAATCCCCCGCATCTGCGCAAGGTCACCGAGACGCTCTGATGGCCGAGGCGCTCGCGAACGGCCGCATCCTGCTCGATGAAGGCTTCGTCGAAGGCCGCGTGGTACTGATCGAGGGCGGGCGCGTCCAGGACATCGTCGGACCGTCGGACCCGCGCTGCGCGTCCGCGCGCCCCCTTGACCTGAAGGGCGCGCTTCTGCTGCCGGGGTTCGTCGACGTCCAGGTGAATGGCGGCGGCGGCGCGCTGTTCAACGACGCCCCCAGCATCGAGACCATCCGCACCATCGGCAGCGCGCACCGCCGCTTCGGCACCACTAGCTTCCTGCCCACGTTGATCAGCGATGACCTCTCGGTGCTCCTGCGCGCCATCGACGCGGTGCGCAATGCCATCAAGGGCAACGTGCCCGGCGTGGTGGGCGTGCACCTCGAAGGCCCGTTCCTCAGCGAGGCGCGCAAGGGCGCGCACGATCGCACCAAGTTCCGCCATCTCGATCGCGAGGCGATCGCCATGCTCTCTTCGCTCGAGGTCGGACGCACGCTGGTCACGCTGGCGCCCGAGGAGACCACTCCGGAGACCATCGCGAAGCTGGTGCGCGCCGGCGTCGTGGTCTCGGCTGGCCACACGAACGCCACCTACGTCGAGATGCGCGCGGCGCTCGACCACGGCCTCAGTGGCTTCACCCACCTCTTCAACGCCATGTCGCCGCTCACGCATCGCGAGCCGGGCGCGGTAGGCGCGGCGCTGCACGACCAGGAGAGTTGGTGCGGGATCATCGTCGACGGCCGGCACGTCGACCCGGTGGCGCTAAGGATCGCGCTCAGCTGCAAGCGTCGGGACCGCTTCATGCTCGTCACCGACGCGATGCCCAACGTGGGCGCCAACAGCGACAGCTTCATGCTGCAGGGAAAGAAGATCACCGTGCGCGACGGCGTGTGCGTGGACGAGACCGGCACCCTGTCGGGCTCCGCGCTCGACATGGCGAGCGCGGTGCGCAACACCGTGGATACGCTCGACGTGGAGCTCGCGGAAGCGGTGCGGATGGCGAGCACCTATCCCGCCGAATTCCTCGGCCTCGGCAACGAGCTCGGGCGCATCGCGCCCGGCTATCGCGCCAACCTGGTCGCTGCCGACGAGCGTCTCACCATCCACGAGACCTGGATCGACGGGCGTGCTTCGCTCGCTTGAGGGCTGGGGGCCGTCCCCGAGTCAGACCAGGGATTTGAATTTTTCGGTGGCGGCGACGAGGCGCGAGCGGATGCCCGGCTCGAAGGCGGAATGCCCGGCGTCAGGCACGACTTCGTAGCCCGCCTCGGGCCACGCGCGATGCAGTTCGTCCGCGGAGAAGGTCGGGCAGACGATGTCGTAGCGGCCCTGCACGATACTGGCCGGGACCTTCTTCAGGCGCCCCACGTTGTCGAGCAAGAAGTTTTCGGGCAGGAAGATGTTGTTGCGGAAATAGTGCGCCTCGATGCGCGCCAGCCCGAAGGCGATGCGCTCGGCGGCGAAGTCCGCCACCAGCGAGGGATTGGGCAGCAGCGTCGAGCATGAAGCCTCGTAGATGCTCCAGGCGCGCGCCGCCGGGCGGTTGATGGTGGGGTCGGGGTCCGTCAGCCGCCGGTAGTAGGCCTCGAGCAGGTCGCCGCGCTCCGCTTCGGGGACGTGGCCCGCGAATGCCTGCCACGGCTCCGGGAAGATGGTCTTCACGCCGTAGAGGAACCAGTCGATCTCGCTCGCGCGGCAGAGGAAGATCCCGCGCAGGACCAGCGCGCGGCAGCGCTCGGGATGGTGCTCGGCGTAGGCGAGCGCGAGGGTGGAACCCCACGAGCCGCCGAGCACGAGCCAGCGGTCGATGTCCAGGTGACGACGCAGCTTCTCGAGGTCCTCGATCAGCAGCGGCGTGGTATTGCCCTCCAGGCATCCCAGCGGCGTCGAGCGTCCCGCGCCGCGCTGGTCCAGCACCACGATGCGATAGAACGCCGGGTCGAAGAACTGGCGGTGCACCGGGCTCGCGCCCGCGCCGGGCCCGCCGTGCAAGAACACCACCGGCACGC
>JBKJYC010000222.1:0-3877 GCA_046715885.1 Usitatibacter sp. | reverse complement strand
GTGTTCGCCCCCGCGCTCTCGCGCGAGGCCGCGCAGGCCCGGCTCTCCGATTGGAAGCGCGCGGTGGAACGCGCGCGTGACTGGGCGCGCGACTGAAGCCCGAGCCCCTCAGGCCGCCGGGGGCTCGGTCCTGAGAAACGTGCTGCGGTAGTGCTTCAGCTCCTCGATCGACTCCTGGATGTCCGCGAGGGCCTCGTGCTTGCCTTCCTTGGAAAACCCCGCGATGACGTCGGGGCGCCAGCGCTTGGCGAGCTCCTTCAGGGTCGAGACGTCGATGATGCGGTAGTGCAGGTACGCTTCGAGCGCGGGCATGTAGAGCGCCATGAAACGCCGGTCCTGGTGCACGGTATTGCCGCAAAGGGGCGCGGCGCCGGCGGGCACGATCGGCTTCAGGAAATCGACCAGGACCTTCTCAGCCTGCGCTTCCGTGAGGCTCGAGGCGCGCACCTTGTCGATCAGCCCGGATTTGCCGTGGGTCGCCCTGTTCCACGAGTCCATCTGATCCAGCACGGCGTCGGATTGGTGGATCACGAGCACCGGTGCCGTGGCCACGGCGTTCAGCTCCGAGTCGGTGACCAGCATCGCCACTTCGAGGATGCGCTCGCGCTCGGGAACGAGCCCGGACATCCCCATGTCTATCCAAACCAAAGGGGTCTTGTCTTGTGCCATATTTCTTCCGTGAGATGCGCTACGGATTGGAGCGGACCGTGAGAGAACAGGGCCCGGGCGAGCCACGGTACGCGGCCGCTCAATTCGAGGTCCTACCTGCGCCGCGATTGTTTCACATTCCACTTTGAACTGGTTCGCCACTCTCTTTCTCGCCTTTGCGCTCGGCGCGCTCGCCTGGCGCTTTTTCCTCGCCTGGCGCCAGGCGCGCCACGTCGCGCGCCACCGCGAGGCGGTTCCCGCCGAGTTCAACGCGCTGATCCCGCTGGAGGCCCACCGCAAGGCGGCGGACTACACCCTCGAGAAGCTGCGTTTCGGCGCGCTCGAGGCGCTGGTGCTGGATGGGGGGCTGCTCCTGCTCCTCACCCTCGGCGGCGGCCTCTCGATGATCGACTCGCTCGCCGCGGGCGCGCTGGGCGAGGGCTATGCCAGGGGCCTCGCGACGGTCTTCGGCGTGCTCGCCGTCACGGCGTTGAACGCCCTGCCCTTCGATCTGTGGCGCACCTTCGTGATCGAGGAGCGCCACGGCTTCAACAAGACCACGCCGGCGGTGTTCTTCCTCGACCTGGTGAAGGGCGCCGTGCTGGCGCTGGCACTCGGCGTGCCGCTACTGGCGCTGATCTTCTGGTTCGTC
Source organism: Usitatibacter sp. (assembly GCA_046715885.1). GTDB lineage: Bacteria > Pseudomonadota > Gammaproteobacteria > Burkholderiales > Usitatibacteraceae > Usitatibacter. Next base: position 2,577 of record JBKJYC010000222.1, on the reverse strand, counting down.
GAGACGGCGGGTGCGTTGTGGTGGCTCTACACCTGGCTCGCGTGGGTCGCCTTCACGATGCTGCTGGTGGCGATCTTCCCGCGCTGGATCGCGCCGCTGTTCAACCGGTTCACGCCGTTGGCACCCGGCGAGGTGCGCAGCCGCATCGAGGCGCTGCTCGAGCGCAGCGGCTTCCGCGCCGAGGGGCTCTTCGTGATGGACGGCTCGAAGCGCTCCAGCCACGGCAACGCCTATTTCACCGGCTTCGGGCGCACCAAGCGCATCGTGTTCTTCGACACGCTGCTGGAGCGCCTCACGCCTGCCGAGATCGAGGCGGTCCTTGCCCACGAGCTGGGCCACTTCGCGCGCGGCCACATCCCGCGGCTGCTCGCGGTGCGCTTCGCCCTGGCCTTCGTGCTGCTGGCGTTGATGGGCTGGCTGCTGCGCGAGCCTGCCTTCGCCGCGGCGCTGGGGCTGCCCTTCCCGCCGCATGTCGGCGCGGCGCTCGCGGGCTTCGCGCTGGTGCTGCCGGTGTTCACATTCCCGTTCCAGCCTCTCGCCAGCCTGATCGCGCGCAGGCACGAATTCGAGGCCGATGCGTTCGCCGCCCAGCACGCCTCGGCGGGCGACCTGGTGGCCGCGCTCACCAAGCTCTATCGCGACAACGCCTCGACGCTCACGCCCGATCCGCTGCATTCGCTGGTGTATGATTCGCATCCGCCGGCGGCCATCCGGATCGCCCATCTCAAAGGCGTCATCCCCTGATGAACGAGCTCGCGCGCAAGAAATGCGTCCCCTGCGAAGGCGGCGTCGCGCCCCTCACCGCCAAGCAGGTCCGCCCGATGCTGAAGGGCCTCGAGGGATGGGCGCTCGACGGCGGCATGATCTCCAGGACCTACAAGTTCAACAACTACTTCGAGACGATGGCATTCGTGAACGCGGCGGCGTGGGTGTCGCACCGCGAGGACCATCATCCGGACATGGTCGTGAAATGGGGCGAGTGCAAGGTGAGCTACGTCACGCACGCGATCGACGGCCTTTCCGAGAACGACTTCATCTGCGCCGCAAAGCTCGACGCCCTCTTCGAGATCTGAGCGAATGACGACCCGGCGGGAGCGGGAGCAACAGGTGGTCGTCGAGGGCCGCGTGGTCGCCGACTTCGGCCGCGAGTTCCTGGTCGCCCTTCCGGACCGCCGCCAGATCGTCTGCACGCGCAAGGGCAAGCGCCAGGACGCGGCGTGCGGCGACTTCGTCGAGGTGAAGCTCACCGGCTCCGCGCAAGGATCGATCGTGCGCGTCGGCACCCGGCGCAACCTCCTCTTCCGGTCCGACGAGTGGCGCGAGAAGACGCTTGCCGCGAACGTCGACCAGGTCGTGATCCTGCTGGCACCCAAGCCGATGTACAGCGAGGCCTTCCTCAATCTCAGCCTCGTGGCTTGCGAGGCGGCACGCATCCCGGTGATCGTCGCGCTCAACAAGTCGGACCTTCCCGAGCATGCGGCGGCGCTGGCGACCCTCAAGAACTACATCCGCGTGGGCTACCCGGTGATCACGATGTCGGCCAAGTCGGACATCTCCCCGCTGAAGCCGCACCTCGAGGGGCAACTCTCGTTGCTCGTGGGCCAGAGCGGCATGGGCAAGTCGAAGACGGTGAATGCGCTGGTGCTGAACGAGGTCGCCCGCGTGGGCGAGCTCTCCGCGTCGCTGGGAGCGGGGACGCAGACCACGACCTTCTCGCGCATGTACCGGCTGGACCGCGACACGGCCATCATCGACACGCCCGGATTCCAGTCCTTCGGCCTGTTCCACTTGACCGAGGACCAGATCGGCGAGGCGATCCGCGAGTTCCGGCCGTTCCTCGGAGGCTGCAAGTTCAACGACTGCGCCCACATGAGCGAGCCCGGCTGCGCAATCATCGATGCGACCTCGAAGGGCAAGATCACAGCGGAGCGCTTGTCCTTCTACCAGGTGCTGATCGAGCAGCACCGGGAGCTGCACGAGGCGCATCCCGACTGGTCGCGCGACTGACTAAATCGGGGTCAGGGTAGAAATATCTTCCCCGCCCCGGGGTCGCGGCTCCTGTCTGGATCTGGCCTGATCGAACGAGAAGGCGTCGGTGGAAATATTTCTACCCTGACCCCGATTTGATGGATACGGGGATGCGCCGGCGGCCGAACTGCCGGTGTTTCTCGAAGGCCTCGAACCGCCCGGGGATCGCGGCCGCGCACTCGGGGCAGCGGCCGCCGGAGGTGATGCGATATTCGTCGATGCGATGCCAGTCGCGCCGCACGAGCGCCGCGTGGCACCCGGGGCAGAACGTCGTTCCGCCCTCGCGGTCGTGCACGTTGCCGGTGTACACGTAGCGCAGCCCCTCCTCGATCGCGATCCGGCGCGAGCGCGTGAGCGTGGCGGGCGGCGTGGGCGGGAGATCCGTCATCTTGAAGTCGGGGTGGAACGCGGTGAAGTGCAGCGGCACGTCCGGGCCGAGCTCCTTCATGATCCACTTCGACTCGGCGCGCACCTCCTCCGGCGAGTCGTTGCGGCCCGGAATCAGCAGCGTGGTGATCTCGAACCACACGTCGGTCTCATGCTTGAGGA
>JBKJYC010000221.1:0-4348 GCA_046715885.1 Usitatibacter sp. | reverse complement strand
GCGGGAACGAACACCGCGCCCACGACGACGTCGGCGCCGAGCGCGGCGGCCTCGATGGCGGCGGGCGTGGCGATCTCCACGCGCGCGCGCTCGCCGTAGGCCGTGCGCAGCGACGCGCGCGTCGATTCGCGCTGGCAGAGCAGCGTCACCTGGGCGCCGCTCGCCAGCGCCGCATCGGCGGCGGCCCGGCCCGCATGGCCCGCGCCCAGGACCAGCACGCGCTCCACGCTGTCGCCGCGAAGCCCGGCGCCGATCGGGATGGCCATGCGCCCGGCGATCCTCGACATCGGCGCCAGCAGCGGAAACGCGCCGTTCGCATCGCGCACCATCTCGTAGGCGATGGCATGGCCGCCGCTGGCCGCGACCTCGCGCGTGAGTACCGGATCGCCCGCCAGGTGCTGAAAGGAGAAGAGCGTCGAACCGGGCTGGAGCCGCGCCGCTTCGCCAGGTTGCAGCTCCTTCACTTTCACGACGAGCTCCACGCCCCACGCGGAGGCGGTATCGACGACTCGCGCCCCGGCGGTGAAGTACGCGGCGTCCTCGAAGCCGATGGCCGCACCCGCCCCGGCCTCGATGCGCACCTCGTGGGCGCGGTCGACAAGTTGGCGAGCGCCGTGGGGCGTCATCCCCACGCGCTGCTCGCCCGGCTTGATCTCCCGCGGGACGCCGATGCGCATGCCTAGGCCCGCGCGCGGCGCAGCGCCCGGCGCGCGTCGGCGATCACGCCGGGACCGCGATAGATGAAGCCGGTGTACAGCTGCACGAGGCTGGCACCTGCGTCGATCTTGGCCCTGGCATCGGCGCCCGTGAGGATGCCGCCCACGCCGACCAGCGGAACCCGGCCGTCGAGCGCCGCGGCGAGCTTGCGCAGCACCCGCGTGGACTTGTCGAATACCGGCCGGCCGCTGAGGCCCCCCGCTTGCGCGCCGTGGCGATGTCCCTGCACCGCGTCGCGATCGAGCGTGGTGTTGGTCGCGATGAGGCCGTCGACGCGGTGCTTCACCGCCAGGGCCGCGATGGCCGCGATCTGCGCGTCGTCCAGGTCGGGCGCCACCTTCACCGCTAGCGGCTTCGTGGTCCCCAGGCCCCGTGCGAGCTTGTCGCGCCGGCCCATGACCGCGCCCAGCAGCTCGTCGAGCTTTTCCGGCGACTGCAGGTCGCGCAGGTTCCTGGTGTTGGGCGAGGAGATGTTGACCGTCACGTAGCTCGCGCGGTCGTACACGGCCTCGAGGGCGGCGAGATAGTCGTCGGCCGCGCGTTCCAGCGGCGTGTCGAAGTTCTTGCCGATGTTGATGCCCAGCACGCCGCGAAAGCTCGCGCGCTCGACGTTGCGCAGCACCTTCTCCACGCCGACGTTGTTGAAGCCGAGGCGGTTGATGATGGCCTCGTGCTCCACCAGCCGGAACATGCGCGGCTTGGGATTGCCCGGCTGCGGGCGCGGCGTCACGGTCCCGATCTCGAGGAAGCCGAAGCCCAGCGCCGCCAGGGCGTCGAGGTATTGGCCGTTCTTGTCGAGGCCCGCGGCCAGGCCCACGGGATTGGGGAACTCGATGCCCATGACGCGCACGGCTTCACCCTTGTCGGCGCCCGCGCCCAGCAACGCCGCGCCCGGGCCGAGCGCGGAAAGCGACTTCAGCGCCAGGTCGTGGGCCAGTTCGGGATCGAGGCGGAACAGCGCGCTTCGCGCTAACGAATAAAACATGGAAACACGGGGGTCACGGGGAACACGGAAAGCTGGAAGCGAAGCCTAGGCGAGGCGTTTCCATTCTCCGCGGCAGAGGCCTTCGATGGGACGGAACTGGTTCTTGTAGCTCATCTTGCGGCTCTGGTTGATCCAGTAGCCGAGATAGACGTAGGCGAGGCCGCGGCGGCGCGCCTCCTCGATCTGCCAGAGGATGTTGTACGTGCCGAACGAGGCACGGGGCACGAGCGGATCGAAGAACGTGTACACGGAGGAGAGGCCGTCGGCCAGCTCGTCGACGATCGAGACCATGCGCAGCTCTCGGCCTTCGCGGAACTCGATCAGCCGCGTGGCGACGTTGGATTGCAGCAGGAAGTGCGCGTACTGCTCGCGGCTGTCGTGGTCCATGCCGCCGCCGCGGTGGCGCTCGCCCTGGTACAGGCGATAGAGCGCGTAGTGTTCGGCGTTGAACTTGAGCTCGCCGTAGCGCGGTTCGAGGGCCTCGTGGCGCGCGTTGGCGCGGCGTTGCGCCCGGTTGGCTTCGAACTCCCCGGCCACGACCCTTACCGGCACGCAGGCATGGCAATGGTCGCAGTACGGGCGATAGGTGAAGGCGCCGCTGCGGCGGAAGCCCGCCGAGACCAGCGCGCTGTACGTCTCGGTGTCGATCAGGTAGCTCGGCGTTGCGACCTGGGAGCGCGCGAGCCTGCTCGGCAGGTAGCTGCAGGGGTAGGGTGCGGTCGCGTAGAACTGCAGGTTCGCGATCGGGAGGTCGTTCAGCTTCGCCATCGAGTCACGTCCATCGACTGCCGGATGGCGGATATTGTATCGACTCCTGCAGCAAATGGACGAAGTCCTTGCGGCGGATCTCGCGGGCGCCGAGGGAGGCCAGGTGCGGGGTGGCCTGCTGGCAGTCGATGACGCGGCAGCCCGCGGCGGCGAGGCGCTCCACGAGCGCCACGAGGGCCGCCTTCGAAGCGTCCGGCGCGCGCGAGAACATCGACTCGCCGAAGAACGCGTCATCCATCGCGACGCCGTAGAGTCCGCCCACGAGCTCGTCGTCCCTCCAGGCTTCCACCGAATGGGCGAGGCCCAGCCCGTGGAGGCGGCCATACGCCGCGCGCATCTCCGGCACGATCCAGGTGCCGGCCTGGCCGAGGCGCGGGGCGGCGCATTCGTCGATCACGCGCCCGAACGCGGTGTCGAACCGGACCTCGTAGGTACCGCGCGCCACGGTTTTGCGCAGCGAGCGCGAGACCTTCAGTTCCGGCGGGAAGAGCACCATGCGGGGATCGGGAGACCACCACAGGATCGGGTCGCCTTCCGAGTACCACGGGAAGATGCCGTGGCGATACGCCTCGACAAGGCGTTCGGGTGACAGGTCGCCGCCGGCGCACAGCAGGCCGTTGGGCGACTTGAGGGCCTTCGAGACCGGCGGAAAGGGATCGTCGCTGCGAAGCCAGGGAATCACACGCGCATTCTAAGTCGGGGGATGCCTGTTGCACGCCGTAACAGTCGGCGCGCGCGGCGGGTTTGGACTTCGGCCATGGGAATCCGGACGTCGCGCCTTGCCATCCTCGCTCTTACCTTCGTGTGGGGCGTTGGGCTTGCCTGCAACCTGGAGCACCGCGCAAGCGCACCGAAGGCGTCGGGCGCCTCCAAGAAAACGCGGGCCGCGGGTGGTGAACACCGTGTCGAAGCGGGATCTATCGCTGGGCGCCCTAGCCCGCCTGCGCGCCGCTTCGGACGAAAAAGTCCGCAGCGTGATGGAATAGCGGGGCGGGGGTCTTCGTCTACGCGTTGTGATGCGACTTGCTCACCCCAACCGACAAGGATCCCCATCCATGAAACGCACCCTCCTGGCCCTTTCCCTCCTCACCGCCGTCGGCAGCGCCTTCGCGGGCCCGGCCGAGGATGCGAAAGCCCACTTCGAAGCCGTCGGAAGCGGCGACATTGCGAGGCTCTCCCGCGACTACGCCGACAACGCCCAGCTCAACTGGATCGGCGGCCCGCTCGACGGCACCTATGCCGGCGCCGACCAGATTCGCGGCGTGTGGGAGAAGTTCGCCAAGGCCGTCGGCCCGCTCAAGGTGAGCATCGACAAGCTGGAGGAATCGGCCAATCCTAAGGGTTCGACGGTCTCGGCGAACGTGCAATTCGAAGGCAAGCAGCCGATCAAGGTCCGTTACGTGCTCACCTATCGGGAAGGCAAGGTGGTGAGCGAGACCTGGCAGATCGACCCGAAGCTCGTGGTCGCCAGCCACTGATCTGGCGTCGCTGAGGCCGCGTGCGAGCCATCGACGCTCAGATCGTCGCGTACATCCCCAATCTGAGGAGGTACGCGCTCGGGCTGACGGGCAACCGGGAGGCCGCCGACGACCTGGTTCAGGACACCATGGAACGCGCATGGACCCGCATCGCGCTCTGGCAGCGGCGCGGGGACTTGCGTGCCTGGTTGTTCAGCATCCTGCACAACCGGTTCGTCGATCGGCTGCGCTCGGCGCGCAGATCGCCGCTGGACTCGATGGGTGACGACGAGCCCACGGTATCGGTGCGTGCGACGCAGACCGACATGCTGGAAGTGCGCGACCTCGAGAGGGCCCTGCTCATGCTCCCCGTCGAGCAGCGCGATGTCTTGCTGCTGGTCGCGGTCGAGCAGATGAGCTA
>JBKJYC010000220.1:0-2719 GCA_046715885.1 Usitatibacter sp. | reverse complement strand
GCGCATGCTCGCCATCAACGTCACCGGCAGCTTCCTCTGTGCGCGCGAGGCGGTGAAGCGCATGTCGACGCGCCACGGCGGCAAGGGTGGCGCGATCGTCAACGTCTCGTTGATGGCGGCGAAGCTCGGCGGGTCCGGGGACTACGTGGACTACGCCGCCTCGAAGGGCGCCGTCGACACTCTCACTGTCGGCCTCGCCCGGGAAGTCGGCGCCGAGGGCATCCGCGTGAACGCCGTGCGGCCTGGCGTGATCCGCACGGAAATCCACGCCTCGGGCGGCGAGCCCGGGCGCGTCGATCGCGTGAAGATGGCGGTGCCGATGCAACGCGGCGGCGAGCCCGAGGAAGTCGCGCGCGCAATCCTGTGGTTGCTGTCGGACGAGGCGTCGTATACCACGGGATCGTTCATCGAGGTGTCGGGCGGGCGCTAAGCCGACCGGAGCGCAACACGTGAATTCGGGAAGCGGTAATATTCGCGGTCGAGCAAAGGGGATGCGAAAGAAAATGCCCGCGGGCTATTCCGGAACGCCGCTGTCGAAGAAACTCGGCATCAAGTCGGGCGGCAACCTGGTCGCGTGGGATGCCCCGCGCAACTACCTGAAGCTGCTCGCTCCTTTGCCCAAGGAAGTCACCCTCGCCTCGCGCCTGGGCCGGGGCACGGACATCCTCCATGTCTTCTGCACCAAGCGCACGACGCTGGACGCCGCGCTGTCGCGGGCGCTCGCCAAGCTGCGCGACGACGCCGCGATCTGGGTCTCGTGGCCCAAGAAGGCCTCGAAGATGCCCACCGACATCACCGAGGACTCGATCCGCGAGATCGCGCTGCCGATGGGCCTCGTGGACGTGAAGGTCTGCGCCGTCGACGAGACCTGGTCGGGCCTGAAGCTGGTCGTCCGCAAGGAGAACCGCACCAAGAAGTGAGGAGCGCTGCCCATGGTCTCGCTCTCCGCCGCCCGCAGGATCCTGCTCTCGCTGCCCGAAACCCGGGAAGGCGCCCACATGGGCCACCCAGACTTTCGCGTGAACAACCGGATCTTCGCCTCGCTCTGGCCGAAGAAGAAGAAGAAGATCGCCGTGGTGAAGCTCTCGATCGCCAACCAGACCGCGCTGCTGCAGATGGACCCGGACGCCTTCTCGCTGAACGGCTGGTCGCGCCAGGGCTGGCTCAACGTGCACCTGGACAAGGTGACGCCCACCCGCTTTCGCACCCTCGCCCAGGAATCGTGGACGACCGTCACGTCCGCCAAGAAACGCGCTTCGTGACCGGCCACTCGCTGGCGCAGCACTTCGCCACCGAGGCGTACAACAACGCGTGGGCGAACCACCGCCTGCACAAGGCGTGCGCGCAGCTCACCCCCGAGGAATTCGTCGCGAAGCGCGCCAGCTTCTTCCCGTCGCTGAAGGCGACCTTCAACCACATCCTCACCGTGGATTGGTACTACCTCGAGATCCTGGAGCGCAGCCTGGCCGGGCTTGCGCCACATCGCGAACCGTGGCGCTTCTTCAAGCCGGAGGAGCCGCTCGATCGCGCCGGTGACCTGGCTCGCGAGCAGCGCCTCGCGGACCTGCGGCTGGTCGCTCTCTGCGAGTCGCTCGACGACTCGAAGATGGACGCCGTGATCCTGCTGCCGCGCAAGGCCGGGGTCGCGCGCGACCGCGCCCGGCGCATCCTCGCCCACCTCTTCGAGCACGACATCCACCACCGCGGCCAGATCCACGCCATGCTCTCCGGCACGCGCGTGAAGCCGCCGCAGTTGGACGAGTTCTTCTGCACCAACGAGGCGGCGTTGCGCGCGCCGGATTTCGCCGAGCTCGGGTTCACCGAGTCGCGCATCTGGGGCGAGCGCGCCGTCGAGCCGTGAGCCGGCACGTCGCCTTCCTTCGCGCCGTGAACGTGGGCGGGCGCACGGTGCGCATGTCGGAGCTGGCACGGCGGCTCACCGCGCTCGGTCTGGAGGACGTGAGCACCTTCATCGCCTCGGGCAATGTCTGCTTCACCTCCAAGGGCGATGCGCGCACGCTGGCGCGGCGGATCGAGGCCGACCTCCTCGCGTGGCTCGGCTTTCCGGTCGCCACGATGGTGCGCACCTGGGAGGAGCTCCAGCAGCTCGTGGCCTCCAATCCCTTCAAGGGCGTGAAGCGCGAGACCGACGCGAAGCTCTACGTGGCGTTCTTGTGGGAAGAGCCGAAGAAGAAGATCAAGCTGCCGCTCGTGTCGCCGAAGGAGGGGCTGAAGCTCTTCCGGGTCGCGGGCCGGGAAGCGTTCATGATCTCGGTGCGGCTGGAAAGCGGCGTCTTCGGCGTTCCCACCCTCAACGTCGAGAAGGCGCTGGGCGTGCCGGCCACCACGCGGAACTGGAATACGATCCTGCGAATGTCGAAGTTGGCTTTGCCATGACGCTACGAATCGTGCGACTCGGCACCGAACGCGAACCCGGCGAGGGACCGCGGCTGGGCACGGTGCGCCGCCCGCCGCGCGGCGTGCCGAAACACGATTACGCCTCGCAGGACTGGTTCGATGTGTGGTTCCCCAACCTCGCACCGTCGGACTTGTTGCTGAAGCAAGCGCACGCCGCGCGAACGGAGAAGGAAGTCGCGGCCTTTTTCCGCAAGTACCGCGCCGAGATGAAGGCGCCCGACCGAAGCCGCGAGCTCGACCTGCTCGCGGCACTCTCGTGGGTCGCCGATTTCTCCCTGGGTTGCTATTGCGCGGACGAGTC
>JBKJYC010000219.1:0-6120 GCA_046715885.1 Usitatibacter sp. | reverse complement strand
ATTCACCATCGCGCAGATCAGCGACATCCACGTGGGCCCGACGATCAAGCGCGCATTCGTGGACGCGATCGTGCGCCGGGTGAATGGCCTGAAGGCCGACATGGTCGCGATCACCGGCGATCTCGTGGACGGCAGCGTGCGTGATCTGGCGAACGACACTGCGCCGCTCGCGCAGCTCGAGTCGCGCCACGGCACCTACGTCGTCATGGGCAACCACGAGTACTACTCCGGCGCCGCCGCGTGGACCGCGGAGCTGCGCCGTCTCGGTGCGCGCGTGCTGCTGAACGAGCATGTGGTGCTGGACCATGATGGGGCGCAGGTCACCGTGGCCGGCGTCACCGACTATTCCGCGCACCACTTCGATGCGACGCAGAGGAGCGATCCCGATGGGGCGCTCGAAGGCGCGCCCACCGATGCGCCGAAGGTCCTTCTCGCGCACCAGCCGCGCAGCGCCGCGGGCGCGGCGAAAGCCGGATACGATCTCCAGCTCTCGGGCCACACCCATGGCGGCCAGTTCTGGCCGTGGAATTTCTTCGTGCGCCTGCAGCAGCCGTTCACCGCAGGGCTGCATCGCTTGGGCCGCATGTGGGTCTACATCAATCGGGGCACGGGATACTGGGGCCCGCCGATGCGATTCGGCATTCCTTCCGAGATCACGCGCATCCGGCTGGTCCGCGCCTGAAACAGGGAAGTCAACCCTTATATATACTTATTTCCTTAGGACATCCTCGGCCAACCTCCCATAGTGGAGGGTCGTAACCGCATCACGAAAGGCTTCACCATGAGCGCAAATCCCATTGCAGCAAGAGCCGCCCCGCGCGACCTGGTTGAGACCGCCCGCGCCGCCGGCGACTTCATGACCTTCTCCAGCGCCCTCACGGCGTCCGGACTCGTGGACGAGCTGAAGGGCCCCGGGCCGTTCACCCTCTTCGCACCCACCGATGAAGCCTTCCGCAAGCTGCCGCCGGAGGAAGTGGAAGCGCTGATGCGCGACCGTGCGCGCCTGGGCGCCATGATCAACCGCCACGTGCTGCGCGGCCGCCTCTATTCGACCGACCTCACGCATGGGGACGCGACGACGGTGGACGGAACCTCCATCCACATCGGCGCCACGGACGACGGCTTCACGATCGACCACGCGAACGTGATCCGCAAGGACATCTTCACCAGCAACGGGGTGATCCACGCGATCGATGCCGTGATCATCCCCGGCAGAATTGAACCAAAGACCCGAAACGACACCCAAGAATCAGCATGGTCTGGTAAGCGCAGGATTCCGCCACCGCCTCGGCGATAGCGGACGCAGGAAAGTGATCACTTCAAGCCCGGCTCTGCCGGGCTTTTTTCTTGCCCATCCCTGTACCGGCAGGAGTGTCGCAGGAAGGAAGGGCCCGATCCCTTCACGGACCGATGTCGCCTCGCCGCAGACGCTGACGCTGCGGTGCTCTCGGGAACCGAAAATGACCGGCGGCTGCGGAACTCGTGGCCTCTACAGATCGAACGGAAGCAGGCCCCGTTCGATCACTTGCACACTCAGACAGTCCTTGTATGTTTCGTCGCCGGGGTTGCCGCGGTAGGGTCGCGGTAGCTGGGGTGGAGGGACTGGTGGATGTCGCGGCGCCAGGCGATGACCTTCTGCTCGATCCGATCGGCCGCGGCGGCGAGGGCTTCGTCGAAGGGAAGGGCTTGTCGGGTGCGTTCATGAGAGCCTGTGAATGGTCGGACCAAAGGGTCCGCCCATTGTCTCTCGAGATCACTGCAGCTTGAATGCGACCCGGCTTGCACTCAGTTTCTCGGGCGCCGCCGCCACGACGATGCGCTCCGCCGGCATTTTCCCCTGGTCCACGAGGTAGCCCTTGATCCGCTCGGAGCGCCGCAGCGCGAGCGCGCCCAGCTCCTCCTCGCCGACAACGAGACGCTCCAGCAGAAGCGCTTCCATCTCGGCGGCGGTCGGCTCGCGCGGCTTCTCGTCTTTCGGGCGCGCGATCTTCTCGGCTTCGAAGACGGCCTTGAGGTCGCCGTTGGCGGCCTTCAGCTTGCGTTGCAGCGCCTCGCGCTTGAGTGCCTGGAGATCCTTCTGCGCGTCCGTATGCCCGGCCATCTCGATGCGGATCGCCGGGCGGTCGAGCAGCGCCTTCGAGAGCGCGTCGAGCTTCTTCTGCCCGGCAGGCCCGATCTCGGCGCGGCCCGGCTCGAAGTCCACGTAGGCGAGGTCTTCACTGCTGCCGGTCTTCGCCTCGCCGTTGCCGCCGCCGAAGGCCGCCGCGAGCAGCGAGAATGGAGCGGTGACCGCCTTCTTGAGCAGGTTCACGACCACCTGCGAGAGGAGCGCGCCGATCTGGAACTGCGGATCGGCGAGCGAACCGCTCACCGGCAGTTCGAGGTCGATCTCGCCCTTGGAGTTCTTGAGCAGGTTGACGGCGAAAAGCACCGGCAGCTTGGTCGCCTCCGGGCCCTCGACGCGCTCGCCGAACGTGAGCTGCTCGATGAAGATCTTGTTGCGCCCCTCCATCTTGCCGTCCTCGACGTGGTACTTCACGTCGAGCGTGAGCTTGCCCTTCGTGATTCCGTAGCCGGCATAGCGCTGCGAGTACGCCGTGAGTGTGGGCAACTCGATGTCCTTGCCCTTCGCGGCAATGTCCAGGAAGAGATTTCCGCTCAGCGGGTTCAGGGTGCCCGCGATCACCACGGGCGACGCCTTGTCGTAGCTGCCCTTCAGGTCCACCTCGCCTCGCACCGCGGGATCCGAGGACAGGTTCGTCACGCTGCCGTTCAGCTCGCCCACGTCGGCGGAGTAATTGGGCTTGATGAAGAGGTCGGTGAAATTGAGGCGGCTGTCGATGACCGCGATGCGCTCGATCTTCACGTTGCGCGTCTGCGCTTTCTCGGGCTGCGGGAGCGGGGCCGGCGCCTGCGGATCGGCCGGCGTCGCTGCCATGAGCTGCTGCAGGTTCATCTTTCCGTCGGGAAGCACGATCAGGCGCGAGTAGGCCTTGTTCACCGCGATGTCGGCGACGTTGAGCTGCAGCGGCTCGTTGCGCGACCACTGGAACCCGATGCCGGTAGCCTTCACCGAATCCCAATTGAGCAGGTCTTCCTTGTTCACCGTGTCGAGGCTCGCGACGTTGGCGAGCTCCGCGGCGCCCGAGTAGGCGATACGCAGCGCGTTGCCTTCGCCCTTCAGGACGAGGCGGCCCTTGGCGGAGGCGTTGCCGCTCTTCAAGGCCACGGTGGCGTACTGCGGGACGTAGGGGCGCATCGGAACCAGGTCGATGCGGCGCGCGTCGATGCGGGCCTCCAGCGCCAGGGGATCGAGGCTGAAAGTGGCGTCGACGTCCGCGCTCCCTCCCTTGCCGACGCCCAGCTTGGCGGCAAGGGTGCTTTTCGCGCCCTTCGCCGTGCCGAGCTCGCTGGCTTCGAGATGGGCGATGGAAACGCGATGGGTCGCCGCCGGCTGCACGGACGCGTCGGCCACCGTCACCGCATAGCTGTCGAACGTGGCTTTCGCGATCGTGACCGTCCATGGGGGTGAGGACGAGGAGGCCACGTAGTTCGGCAGCTCGATCGAGCCGTCGCGGCGCCGCTTCACGGCGAACACGCCATCCTTCGTGGCGAGCGCTTCGACGCGGGCGTCCCTCTTGCCGAAGTCCACGCGGATCCCTTTCGCTTCCGTGGACGGGATACGCCACTCGTCTTGCTGGGCGCGGACATCCGCGATCAGCAGGGAGCTCGCGTGCAGCGCGCCGCCGAAGAGGTCGAAGGAGGCGATGTCGGCCTCGACGCGTCCGATGCTGGCGAGCGCACCCCCCGCCGGCAGCGAGAGCCGCAAGTCCTTCAGGCCCAGCTTGCCGGCGATGTCCACCGAGGCCTCCTTCCCGGCGCTCTGGGTGAAGCGCAGGGTCAGGCGCGCGTCCAGTTTCCCGGAGTCGATCTTCACCGGCAGCGGCGAGGGCGCGTACTCCACGTACTGGGTCACGTCGAGCGACTCGAGGTCGATGGAAAGGTGGGTGCGAAGCGAGTTCTCGAACGGCTGGCTCTCGCCGGTGAGCATCAGCCCCGCGCCGTTCACCTTGGCGGCGAAGGAAGGGCGGACGTAGTCCTTGAGGTAGGCCGGCAGGCTCGAGATGAAGGGGATCGCGAGCTCGATGTCGGTGGCCGTGTGCCGGGCGCCCTTGGGGCGGTCCTCGAAATCCACGCGGGCATTGCGGACACGGATGTTGTTCAGGGAGAACTTCGCCTTGTCGCTGGAGGCCGGCGCCTTGGCCTGCGCTTCTGCGAGCCGCGCCAGCATATCCGTCACGTTGTAGCGCGAGCCGGTCTCGCGAACCAGGTTGACCTTCAGCCCATCGAGCGTGACCTGGTCGAACACGGGAGCCAGGTGCCGGACCGACTGGATGCTGGCATCGAGGTCCATCCGCTCGAGGGAGACGAACGCCGTCTTGCCGTCGGGCTCGAGGACCCGGAAGTCCTTCACCGTTGCGGCCAGCGTGTAGGGATTGACTGACAAATCGCCGATCACCACGACCCGGCCGAGGCGCTCGCCGAGCTTCTCGACCATCGCGGTACGGGCGAAGTACGGCAGGACGAGGCCACCGAGCACGCCGTAGAGCGCCACCATCCCCACGATCACCGCGGCAACAGTGACCCAGAGGCGGGCTCGGGTGCTGCGCGCGGGGGCAGTGCTCATGTTGGCGACCGGAAGGGCGGTGCAACTTGGACCGAACGAGTCGCCGCGCGTTCTCCTGGCGCTTGTCCCGCGCTACCAGCGGCAGTTGCCTTCGCCGAACTCGTTCGCCACCAGCGGGACGACCGCGAGCAGCCCCAGGCCCTGGTAGGCGGTCTTGCAATCGGGCTTGCGCGCGTTCTCGATGGCGATCTCCATCTTCGTCTTGTGTTCCGGGGTCGGCATCTTCAGGAAGGGCAGGACCGCGCGTTGTCCGGCACCTTCCCGCGCGATCTGCCCGGCGCGCTTTCGCGCGGCATCCAGGTCGAGTTGCGGTGCCGTCGGATCGTAGGTGGAGGAAGGCGTGTCCTGGCGAAGCCGATCGCTCGCCGCCGGCGGCTGGGTGAACGGGGACGCGCGCGGCACGATCTCCGGTCGGATCGGCTGCTCGCGAACGGCGCTCGCCGGCGGCTCGCGTTCGGGCAGGCCCGGCGCCGCGCGTTCCATGGCGGGCGAAGCGGGGATCGCGGGCACTTCGACTGGCGTGCGCGACACGGGCGGAACCGGGACGGCTGTGGTCTCGACCGGCGCGCGTTCGACGGGTGGGGTCGTGGGCGGAATCGGAACCGCCGGTGTTTCCACCGGTGCGCGTTCCACGGGCGGCGTGGTGGGCGCAATCGGCACCGCAGGCGTCTCGACGGGTGCGCGCTCGACGGGCGGCGTGACCGGCGGAATCGGAACCGCCGGCGTTTCCACGGGCGTGCGCTCGACCGGCGGCGTGGGGGGGCGCGCGGGCACAGCGGGCGGTGCCGGGGCCGCGACGGGCGCCTCCGGTGGCAATGCTGGCACCTGGAACGCAGGCGGCACCTCGAGCTGGCGCTCGGGCGTGAGGACGCGCTCGATCAGCGGCGGGACGAAGGGCACCTCGACAGGAGCGGGCTCGGGCGGTGTTTGCGCAGGAGGCGGTGCGAGGCGCACTTCGGGGGCGGGCCTGCTTTCGATCTCCTTCGTGACGCCCAGGTCGAGAGGCGTCGGCGGCGAAGGCAGGGCGGGAGCGATCGGCAGGACGGGGACCTCGCGCGCGGGACGGGCGGACTTCGCGATGTCGGGCAGCGCGGTTCCCACGCTGCGATCGAGCTTCAGGCTCGGCCCGGGATCGGCACGCTGCAGCACGACCTGCAACGAGCCCCAAAGCGCGCGGCCCTCGCGGCTGCCGCCGCTGGGAGCGCCGAAGAGCGCGACAGCGAGCATGTGCAGCAGCATCGACAGGACCACGAAATGCGCGAGCGGGGGCTTCGCAACCGTCCTCCACAGGCGAAGTTGCCGCGGAGGAGGCCGGCGAGCGGGTATTCGGAAAGCGGCGACTGAGGACACGGCTGTCGGCGCGGATGTGATCGAGTGGGTCCCGGGCCCATTGTCGCTCAACTCGTTGAGGGCCAAACTGGCAACCCGAACTC
>JBKJYC010000218.1:0-3241 GCA_046715885.1 Usitatibacter sp. | reverse complement strand
GGTGTTCTGGGCCTCGTCCAGGATCACGAACGAATGGTTCAGCGTGCGCCCGCGCATGAAAGCGAGCGGCGCGATCTCGATGGCGCCGCGCTCGAAGAGGCGGGTGACCTTGTCGTAGCCCACCAGGGCGTAGAGCGCGGCGTAGAGCGGCCGCAGGTACGGGTCGATCTTCTGCGCCAGGTCGCCGGGCAGGAAGCCCAGCTTCTCGCCCGCCTCCACCGCCGGGCGCGTGAGCACGATGCGCTTCACCGTGTCGCGCTCGAACGCGTCCACCGCCGCGGCCACGGCCAGGAACGTCTTGCCGGTGCCCGCGGGGCCGACCCCGAAGGTGATGTCGAGGGAGCGCATCTGCTTCAGGTAGTGCGCCTGGCGCGGCGTGCGCGCCACGAGGTCCCCGCGGCGCGGAAGGGCCAGCGGGGGCGAGTCGATCTGCGCGCCGGCGCGCGCATGGCCGATCTCGACCAGTCCCAGCTGGATGTCTTCCACGGTGAGGTCGCGGGTGGCCTGCGCGTAGAAGCGCTCCAGGACCTGGGCCGCGTCCTTCGCCTTCTCCGTCGGGCCGGAGATGCTGAAGCGCTCGCCGCGGCGTGCGATGGTCACGTCGAGCGCGTTCTCGATCTGTCGAAGGTTCGCGTCGATCGGGCCGCACAGCGCCGCCAGCCGGGCGTTGTCGACCGGGGTGAAGGCGAGGTCCTGCGTCTTCGGCTTGGGCGTCACTGCGCCAGTACGCTCAGACGCCCGCGCGCTGCATCGGCGCCTTGAGCGCCTCGTCCAGCGTGTTGAGGGCCTCGGAAAGATGCGCCCTCGCCTCCTTGGACATGCCGCCCTTGGCCCGCGCCGCGCGGATCTGCTGGCGCAGCACATGCGCGTTCTCGCGCTGCAGCGCCCTCGCGTCGGCCGGCGTGGCCACGGAGGGCCGCAGCAGCGGGGTGGCGACGCGCTTCAGGTGCTCGCGCTGCAGGTTGCGGCGCATGCGCGTGATGTCCTGGCCGGTGCGCAGCTCGGACCACACCGCGTTCTGCAGCGTGTCGTAGACCTCCGAGAGGCGCATCGGCGCCGTGCCGTTGGACTTCTCCTGCGCGTCGATGATGCGCGCGGCCACCGCGTCGGACATCAGCGGGTCGAGCACCGAGCGCTGCACGTTCAGCACCGCGCTGGAGATCGACACATCGGGGTTGCGCGGGCGCTCGAAGTGGTCGATGCCGATGCGGCTCACGAACTCCGGCTTGAAGCGGAAGCTGTCGACGCGCAGCACGCTGTCGGCGATGAGCGCCAGCGCGGCGCGCTGCTGTGCCACCGGCGTGGGCTCGTAGAGCGCCCTTCCGGTGCCGGCTCGATCGCGCAGGTGACGCACGCCGCCCACGTACTTGGCGGTGAGCGGCGCCACGGTGGCGAGCTGCTGCATGCCGCTCGCGAAGCTGCGGGTGAGGCGCTCGTAGCTCTCGCCACGCTCCAGCTTGAGGTCCTGGATGCGGTCCCACAACTCGCGTGAGAGCCTGAGGCGCTTGCGGTAGTACTCGATCGGGTCGCTGCCCAGGTCGAAGCGGTTCACCGCCGGGTCGATACCGACCAGGACATCGCCGAAGCCGGCGTCCTCGTCGGTGCCGTAGGCCAGGTGCGGCTCGGTGGAGCGTGAAGCGATCTTCGCCAGCTCGTCGGGCTCGCTCGCCGCGTCCATCTCCCGGTACGCATACTCGATCGCCCAGTAGTCGTAGGGGCCGAGGGTGCTGTTCACGAACTCGCCCTGCTTCTCGCCCCTGGTGGCGATGTTGAACGGCATGTACTCCATGATCGAGCCGACCACGCCGTTCTTGCGGGTGAACTCCGGGTCCTGCACCTGCCGCAGCGTGTAGGCCGAGGAGCCGCGGAAGTTGTGGCGCAGCCCCAGCGTGTGGCCGACCTCGTGCATTACGTTGCGCTTGATGTTGGCGTGCGCGAGCGCGTCCGCCTCGGGGCTGTCCCACGAGAGCCCGCGGGCCTCGAGGAGGTCCATGGCGAAGTCGTGCTCGTGCGCCGCCTGCCAGGTGAAGCCGCAGCCCATGAAGAGGTCGGAGGCCGCGTGCTTGTGGGCATTGAGCGGATCGCCGATGAAGAGCGACAGCGCGTCGTGGGAATGCGCCCGGCCCAGGTCCTCGTGGGCGATGCGCCGTGCGCCCCGCGTGAAGCCGTAGCCGGTGGCGATGTCGGCATCGAGGATCTCGCCGGTGCGCGGGTCCTTGTGCGACGGGCCGTTGGCGAACCCCAGGTCCGCGCCGGTGAACCAGCGGATGGACGCGTGGCGCGCATCCATCGTGTCGAAGTCGTCCTTGTCGGTCTGCTGCTTCACCACGATCGCGTCCTTGAACCCGATGCGCTCGAACGCCTTGTTCCACTCGAGCACCCCCGCGGCGACGCTCGCGCGGTACTTCGCCGGAACGTTCTTGTCGAGCCAGTAGACGATGGGCTGCCTGGGCTCCGAGAGCGCGGCGGACGCGTCCTTCTTCTCCAGGCGCCAGCGCTGCACCAGGCGCGTGGGAAGCTTGGCCACGGTGTCCTCGGTGTAGTCGACGCGCGTGGTGGTGAAGTGCCCGATGCGCTCGTCGGCGATGCGCGGGCGCATCGGCTGGTCGGGAAGCTTCGCCAGGCTGTAGTAGAAGCCCACGAAGAAGCTGCGCGGATCGGGCGACGCCTTCGGCGGGTCGGGCATCGGCGCCGGCGGGGGCGTGAGGGGCGGCGCCGGAATGCGCGGCACCGCGAAATGCGCGCTCACCTGCAGGCCCGTGAGGCCCTCGGTGTTGTTCACGCGCGCGAAGCTGGTGTTGCGCACGTCGAGCGCGAACGGCAGCCGGTACGCGGCTTCCAGGCGCGACAGGTAGCCGGGAATGTCCGCGAAGAGCAGCGTGCCCGCGTCCACCAGGATCGCCTTCGTCTCGGGATGGGGCAACGAGGCCGCGGGCGCCGAAGCGATCAGGCTGTCGGAGAACGACTGCTCGACGAATTGCGCCTGGGGCGTGCCCTCCGCCGCGAAATAGCGCACGTTCTTCGAGAGCAGCTGCACCTGGCTGCCCACCTTCTTCCACACCGCGTGCGCGGTGCCGCCCATCTGGCTGCCGTAGAGGCCGCGCTCGCCAACGCTCGACGGGATGTTCCAGGTGAACTGGAACGGCTTGTCGAGCTGCTCGGGAGCGATCTCGATCCAGACCTTCTCGTCCTTGCGGTGCAGCGTGAAGAACCCTGGCACCGCCTGGGCGTCCTTCAGCAC
>JBKJYC010000217.1:0-13449 GCA_046715885.1 Usitatibacter sp. | reverse complement strand
GCCCGGTGACGTTTTCGTTCAACGGCGGCCCGGGATCGAGCTCCGTGTGGCTGCACCTGGGGCTGCTGGGGCCCAAGCGCGTGGACCTCGATGACGAAGGCCTCGCGTCGCCGCCGCCGTATCGCCTGGTCGAGAACGACTACTCGATCCTGCCGCAAACGGACCTGGTCTTCATCGACCCCGTGGGCACGGGCTACAGCCGCATGGTGCAAGGCGAGAAGGTGAAGGAGTACCACGACTACAAGAAGGACCTGGAGAGCGTGGGGCAATTCATCCGCACCTACTGCACGCGCTATGCGCGCTGGTCCAGCCCCAAGTACCTGATTGGCGAGAGCTACGGCACGACGCGCGCCTCCGGGCTCGCGGGGCATCTCATCGAGCGCTACGGCATGTACCTGAACGGCGTGATGCTGATCTCGGTCGCGCTCGATTTCCAGACCTTCCGCTTCGATACCACCAACGACCTGCCGCCGGTGTTGTATCTCCCGACGTACTCGGCGACCGCTTGGTACCACAAGCGCCTCGCTCCCGAGTTGCAGAAGATGAAGCTGCGCGCGCTGCTCGACGAGGTGGAGGCTTTCGCGGGCGGGGAGTATGCTGCCGCGCTCTTCCAGGGCGACAGGCTGCCCGAGGCCGATCGCAAGATAGTCGCGAAGAAGCTCGCGCGCTATTCGGGGCTCTCGGTGGAGTATGTCGAGCGCACCAACCTGCGCATCGAGATCTTCCGGTTCTGCAAGGAGCTGCTGCGCGACCAGCACCGCACCGTGGGGCGGCTCGACAGCCGGTACGTGGGCTTCGACCGCGACGCGGCCGGCGAGCAGTTCGAGTTCGACCCCGGCTTCGCGGCGATCTACGGAGCCTATGCGGCGACGATGAACGACTACCTGCGCACCGAGCTCAAGTTCGAGAAGGACCTCCCGTACGAGATCCTGAAGGGTCTTTACCTCGACTGGGGCTGGGGCGAGTTCGCCAACCGCTTCGCCTCGGTGGGCGAGACGTTGCGCAAGGCCATGTCGATGAACCCGCACATGCGCGTTCTCGTCGCCAACGGCTACTTCGATTTCGCCACTCCGCACTTCGCCTCCGACTACACCTTCAACCATCTCGGCGTGGACCCGTCGTTGCGGAAGAACGTCACGGTCAGCTACTACGAGGCCGGGCACATGATGTACGTGCACAAGCCTTCGCTGGAACGGATCGCGAAGGAACTGCGCGACTTCGTGGCCTTGCAATGACGCTCAGGGCGATGTGATCGAGCGCCGGTACTTCAGCGGGAACGCGCCGCCGTAGTTCCCTTGGCAATTTCCGAAGCCGCAGGTGAGCGTTCCGTTCTCGAAAGTCCGCGCGCTGAAGCCGACCACGGGAAGCCCCGTAAACGTGTGAGGGCCACTTGTCACCTGGCCGGTGGCGATGTCCAGCCGAGTCGATGCGGGAAGGCTGACAAACGGCACCTCCGGGAGCGCCGCCAGCCAGACCCATCCGTTGCGGAGGCCGATGGGAAACGCAACGGAACCGCCCGCGGTGCTCAGCCCGCTGGGCGTGAAGACCGCGCGCGAGATCGATCCGAAGATGCCCGGCGATGAAAGGGTATGCGCCGAGCCGTTTGAAAAGGAAACCGCGGTCACGGATCCCGCGTAGGCAATGCCGCACGGGTCGGGCGGCGACCGGGGGTCATTGCAACGCCCCGCCGTAGCTCTTTCTTCCCGGTTGAAGGGAGCGACCACCATTTCCATCGAGGCCCTGAAGGGAGCTTGGGCCGTCGTTCCGGCCACGTAGAAGGAACGTGTCGGCAAAGTCATCACGACCTCGGTCTGCGAGCGCGTGACCTCATCGAGGACGTATTCAGCGAAGAAGTCCCGGCGCATGAGGGAAGCGCTCACGGCGTCGATGCCGCGCGACCACATCGAGCGGTAGACCTGGCCGTTGGCGGTGACCGTGCTGACGGGCGTGACTTCCGCGGCGTCGAAGCCGGGATAGGGGTCCGCCGGCGGGCGATAGAAGGGCTGCGTCGAGAGATCGGCAAGTGCTTCGGCATTGACGGTGAAGTCCTGCCCGCTCGCGACGTTGATCAGCGTGAGCGTTCCCGAGAGCCTCCCGGTGGGTGGCGTTATGGAGAGCGATGGATCGCCTTGAACGGCGGGGCAATTGCTGGGCACGCCGCCGGCGTTGTGTGTGACGGCGGCGGCACTGGACCGGTCAGCGTCGCCATCTCGATCATCTCGATCCAGCCCTCGCGGGTGCGATCGAGACCTTCGCCGAGTCCGTCGGAGTTCGCGCCGGCGTAGAAGAAATTCTGGAACGTGAGACCCGATGGCCCCGGCTCGGCGGTATCGAACGGCCCGTTCACGCATGAGGTGTCCGTGGAGATGAGGCGCGCCGCACCCTCCGGCATGGCGAGCGGGACGATGGCCGCGGTCCACATATCGTTGGGGCTCAGGTACAGGTTGAATCCCTGGACCACGCGGGCGTTGCGCGCCTCGCGTACGCGCACGCGAACCACCTTGGCTTGCGGCGAATGATTGGCTACGGAAACGTAGGTATTGAACGCGTTCCCGCCGGCGGAGCGGACCGTGTAGTAGGGGTAGATCAGTGCCTGGCCAAGACCGTCGGGATCGAGGTACACGGCTTGGGCAGGTGCGGCGCAGGCGGCGGATACCGCGGCGACGAGTGTGAGGAGGCGGGCGGGATCCAATCGGAATTCCGAAGGTTCGATTCGGTTGCCCCGATCCTAGCGACTTCACGCCTCATCGTGTTGTAAAAGCGCCCATTTGTTGTGTTCCTGCAACAGTTGTGAGGGGTGGCTCGCTTTTTCGCGAAGTGCAGCGACCACGGCAGGCGTCGTGGGGGCATTCCCGAGGGCTATTGCGATGTTGCGCAGCCAGCGCTCGTGGCCGATGCGGCGGATCGGCGAGCCCTCGAGGCGTTGGTTGAATTCTTCTTCGGTCCAGGCGTAGAGCGCGGCGAGCGTTGCACCGTCGAGGCCATTGCGGACGTTGAAGTCGGGGACCGCAGCAGTCTTCGCGTACTTGTTCCAGGGGCATACGAGCTGGCAATCGTCGCAGCCGTAGATGCGATTTCCCATGAGCGGGCGCAACTCGACCGGGATCGGCCCGTGGCTCTCGATGGTCAGGTAGGAAATGCAGCGCCGTGCATCGAGCTGGTAGGGCGCGACGATGGCTTGCGTGGGACAGATGTCGATGCAGCGCGCGCAGGTTCCGCAATAGTCGCCGACCGGCGCGTCTTTCTCCAGGTCGAGGCTGACGAAGATCTCGCCAAGGAAGTACAGCGAGCCCGCGTCGCGCGAAAGGAGCAGCGTGTGCTTGCCGCGCCAGCCGAGGCCCGCACGCGCGGCCAGCGACACTTCCATCACCGGCGCGCTGTCGGTGAAGACGCGATAATGGAACGTCCCGAGCTGCGCGGTCATGCGATCGGCGAGCGCCTGCAGCTTGCCGCGCAGGACCTTGTGATAGTCGCGTCCCAGCGCGTAGCGCGAAACGAACGCGAGCGCGCCATCGTCCAGGACCTCCCACGAGTCGCGCGCCTCCACGGGCATGTAGTTGAGGCGCACGCTGACGACACTCATCGTGCCGGGCACCAGCTCCGCGGGGCGCGCGCGGCGCGTGCCATGGCGTGCCATATAATCCATGCCGCCGTGCCATCCGCGGCCGAGCCAGTCGAGTAGCCGCGCTTCCTCGGCCTCGAGGTTGGTGCCGGCGATCGCGACCGCATCGAAGCCCAGCTCGCGGCCCCACTGCTTGATGCGATCCTCGATGCGTGCCGCCACCCCGGTTTCCATCCCGCCATCTTAAATCGTGCTGAAGACGATCCTTCCCGACGAGAACGCAACGCTGGTCCTCGGCGCCGCGCTCTCGCACGGCCTCGAGCCCGGGCTCGTCGTTTTTCTCCATGGGGAATTGGGCGCCGGCAAGACCACGCTGGTTCGCGGCGCGCTTCGAGCCCTG
Organism: Usitatibacter sp.; assembly: GCA_046715885.1. Lineage (GTDB taxonomy): Bacteria > Pseudomonadota > Gammaproteobacteria > Burkholderiales > Usitatibacteraceae > Usitatibacter. The sequence goes on along the minus strand of JBKJYC010000217.1, from coordinate 9,487 downwards.
GGACACGCCGGAAACGTGAAGAGCCCGACATACACGCTGGTTGAACTTTATACGATTTCGAGGTTAAACTTGCATCACTTTGATTTTTATAGATTCCACGACCCAAGAGAATGGATCGACGCGGGGTTTCGGGATACCTTCGATGGGCTCAACGTGAGCCTGGTGGAATGGCCGGAGAAAGCGGAGGGATTGCTGCCGCCGGCCGACGTGGAAATCACGCTCCGGATCCAGGACGCCGGACGTCTTGCGGCATTGCGCGCGAACTCTCCCGCGGGCCAGCGCTGCATCGATGCCGCGCTGCTGCACTACTCACTGCCTTCAAGCGCCTCACCGTAAGCGCCTTGCTGGTGGCGGGTCTCTTCTGCGCCGCTCCCGCCGTATCAGCCGAAGTCATTTCCGCGTCGCGAGTGTGGCCCGCTGAGGAATACACGCGCGTGACGCTGGAGAGCGCGCGGCCGATTCGCCACCAGTTTTTTTTCGTCAAGGATCCCGAGCGGCTCGTGATCGAGCTGGAGGGCATCGACCTCAACGACGAGCTGAAGGCCCTCGCCTCGAAGGTGCGCGACGACGATCCGTACATCAAGACGCCGCGCGTCGCCGTGAACCGGCCCGGTGTCGTGCGCATCGTGTTCGACCTGAAGACCGAGGTGAAGCCGTACGTGTTCCCGCTGGCGCCGGCGGGCGAGTACAAGCATCGCCTCGTGCTCGACGTGTATCCGCTGAAGCCGAAGGACCCCCTGTTGGCCCTGCTGCGCCCGCCGGACCCGATCAGCGAGATGGCGCAGCCGCCGGTGAGCGGGCCCGCGGAGCCCGCGTCGCCGCCCGCCGCGCCGCGGCCGGTCGAAGCACCCAGGGTGCAGGTCCCCGAGCTGCCGGTGCTCAAGCTCGACCCGAGCCGGAAGTCGGCGCCGCGGCCGGTGAAGATGGAGCGCCTGGTGATCGTCGCCATCGACGCGGGCCACGGCGGCGAGGACCCTGGCGCGCGCGGGCGTGGCGGCACCCACGAGAAGGACGTGACGCTCGCCATCGCCAAGCGCCTGAAGGGGCGCATCGACCAGGAGCCGGGGATGCGCGCGGTGCTGATACGCGACGGCGACTACTTCATCCCGCTCGCGCAGCGCGTCTCGAAGGCGCGGCGCGTGCAGGCCGACATTTTCGTGTCGATCCACGCCGACGCGTGGGTGAGGCCCGACGCACGCGGCTCGTCCGTGTTTGCGCTCTCGGAGCGCGGCGCCACGTCGGCCGCGGCGCGCATGCTGGCGCAGAAGGAAAACCAGTCGGACCTGATCGGCGGCGTGAACCTCGGCGTGAAGGACCCGGTGCTCGCGCGCACGCTGCTGGACCTCTCGCAGACGGCGACCATCAACGACTCGCTCAAGCTCGGCAAGGCGGTGTTGGGGGAGCTGGGCGACGTGAATTCGCTGCACAAGCACTCGGTGGAGCAGGCCGGCTTCGCGGTGCTCAAGTCCCCGGACATCCCCTCGATCCTCGTGGAGACCGCGTTCATCTCCAACCCCGAGGAAGAGCGCCGCCTGAAGGACGGCGCCTACCAGGACAAGATGGCCAACGCCATCCTGGGCGGCATCAAGCGCTACCTCTCGGCCAACCCGCCGCTCGCGCGCAACAAGGTCGCCCTGAAAGAATAAGGGGGTCAGACCCCTTGCTCGTTCAACCGACGAGCTTGATGGCCCCGGGATGCACTTCCTCGGCGGCCTGGGCCTTGAGCATGGCCGTGGCCTCCAGCGCCGTGACGGGTCGCGAGAAGAGATAGCCCTGGAAAGCCTCGCAGTGGTTGGCGCGCAGGAAGTCGAGCTGCGCGCGCGTCTCGACGCCCTCGGCGATGACGCGCAGCTTCAGGCGCTTGGCCATCGCGATGATCGCCTCGGTGATCGAGCCGCTGGAAGTGTCGTCGGGGACGTTGGCGATGAAGGAGCGGTCGATTTTCATGCTGGTCGCGGGGAGGCGCTTCAACTGCCCCAGCGACGAGTAGCCGACGCCGAAGTCGTCCACGGCCACGTGCATGCCCACGGAGCGCAGCTGCTCGAGCGTTTCCACCGACTGCTCGAGGTTGCGCATGATCATGGTCTCGGTGATTTCCAGCTCGATGTTCTTCGGGTTCGCCCCGGTCTCGCGCACGATCGCGAGCAGGGTGGGGACGAGCTTGCGCGACATGAACTGGCGCGGCGAGATGTTGATCGAGATCGTGACCGTCGCGAGACCTTCGGTCTCCCACATCTTCAGCTGCCGGCACGCGGTGCGAAAAACCCATTCGCCCAGCTGCACGATGATGCCCAGCTCCTCGGCGACGAAGATGAAGTCCTTCGGGAAGACCTCGCCCTTCTGCGGGTCGTTCCATCGGACCAGCGCCTCCATGCCCGTGATGCGCCCCGAGACGACCTCCACCTGCGGCTGGTAGCGAAGAAAGAACTCCTCGTTCTCGAGCGCCTTGCGCAACTTCCCTTCGACCTCGAGGCGCTTGGCCAGCAGGAAGTTGAGGTCGCCGGTGAAGAAGCGGATGGTGTTGCGCCCCGCGTCCTTCGCCTGGTACATGGCGTTGTCGGCGTGCTTCATGAGGTGGTTCACGTCGGTCGCGTCGTTCGGGTAGTGGCTGATGCCGATCGAAGTCGTGATGTGGATCTCCTGGCCGCCCAGCTCCACGGGACGGGAGAGCTCCTTCAGGATCTTGTCGGCGACCACCCGCGCGTTCTCCGGGCGTTCGAGGTCCGGCAGCAGCACGACGAACTCATCGCCGCCCTCGCGCGACACCGTATCCACCTCGCGCACGCACGACTGCAGGCGCTTGGCCACGTCCTTCAGCACGAAGTCGCCGCTGTCGTGTCCGAGCGTGTCGTTCACGACCTTGAAGCGGTCCAGGTCCAGGAACAGCACGGCGACGTGGCGCTGCTTGCGCCGCGCGCTCATGATCGCCTGGTGCAGCCGGTCCTGCATCAGCCGGCGGTTGGGCAGGCCGGTGAGCGCGTCGTGGTGCGCCATGTAGTGGATGGTGCGCTCGGTATTCAGCCGCTCGGTCACGTCCTGCACCAGCGAGGCGTAGCCGACCACCATTCCGCCCGGGTTCACGAGGGCGGTGTTGTACCAGTCGCAGTGGATCTTGCGCCCCGTGCTGGTCACGTTGGGCAGGGTGGTCTTGCCGCCCTCCTTGTTGTCCATCACGTCGGTCCACATGGCGTCGACCGCAGCGCGCTCGCCGGCGGCCATGAGCAGGTCGGCCGCGCTCTTGCCCATCGCTTCCTCGGCCGAGTAGCCGAAGATCGATTCGGCCGAGGGGTTCCATGCCGTGACGTGGAACTGCCGGTCCCACTCGATCACGCCGAGCGGCGTGCGATCGAAGTGCATGCGCACCTTCTGGCCCGAGATCACCTCCTGCTGCTGCGCCTTCAGCCGCTCGAGCATTTCCAGGGCGAGGGCGTCCTTGGCTTCCTCCAGGCGCGTGTGCTCCTCGGCGAGCTCGTTGGTGAGCGAGTCGCGCGCGCGCCGCGTGGTGAGCGATTCGACCAGGGCGGCGTAGACCTTCACGTGCACGTACGGCAGCACCAGCGCCAGCAGCAGGATCAGGCCGGAGAGCGCCTGCTGCGGCCGGTCGCCCGCGAATCCGAGCGTCAGTGCGAGCGGAACCAGCCCCACGAACGCGGTGACCTTGTAGGCGAAGCGGTGCGGGGCGTAGTAGGCCACGGCGCCGGTGAGCAGCAGCGTCACCAGCATCACCACCGACAGGCGCTGTGTCATGCGCGCCGCGTCTGGCAGTAGCGTCGTGCCGATGGTGGCCCACAGTGCGGAGGTGAGGAAGGCGCCGACCAGGAACAGTTGCTCCCACCGGAACATCTGGGTGTCCGCAGGCGCGGTGTTGATGAAGATCTTGTAGGCCACGTAGCGCGCGATCGTCACCGCAGAGATCGCGACGAACCACGCGAAGAGCGTAGGCCGCGTGAGGTCGTCCCAGAGGATCGCGCCGAGGATGAAGGTGACCAGCAGCGTGGCCAGGTACTCGACCAGCGAAAAGCGATAGAGCAGCCGGATCTGCTGCGCAAACAGCGGCAGTTGCTCTTCGCGTTCGGTTTCCCGCGTCGCGGCGCGGGATTGTTCGGTGGTCATGCCTCTCCCTGGTGCCCGCGAGGCGTTGGGGCGGTGCGCGGAATGGCTGCGGCGCAGTGTAACATTGCGTTGATTTCATGGGCAAAATCGCAACTCTCCCCGAACTGCTGGTCAACCAGATCGCCGCCGGCGAAGTGGTGGAGCGGCCGGCCGCCGCCTTGAAGGAGCTGCTCGAGAACAGCCTGGACGCCGGAGCACGCTCAGTCGCCGTCGAGCTGGTCGAGGGCGGCGTGCGCCGGCTGCGCGTGGCCGACGACGGCTCGGGGATCGCGCCCGACGACCTGGCGCTCGCCGTGGCGCGATTCGCCACCTCGAAGATCGCGTCGCTGGAGGACCTTGAGCGCGCCGTCACGCTCGGTTTCCGGGGCGAGGCGCTCGCCTCCATCGGCTCGGTGTCGCGGCTCGCCATCGTGAGCCGCCAGGCCGCGGAGAAGAATGCGTGGAAGATCGCCGTCGAGGGCGGGGAGGTCTCCCCCCTCGAGCCCGCCGCGCTCGCCGCCGGCACGACGGTCGAGGTGGAGGAGTTGTTCTACAACACGCCGGCGCGGCGCAAGTTCCTGAAGAGCGAGGCCACCGAGTACGCACGCTGCGAGGAGGCATTCTCGCGCATCGCGCTGTCGCGCCCCGACGTGGCTTTCGCGCTTACGCACAACACCCGGCGCGCCGCGCATCTTCCGCCCGAGGATGGCCGCGCGCGCTGCGCGCGAATCGTGGGCGAGGACTTCGCCGCGGGCGCGGTCGAGGTGCGCGCGGAGGGCCCGCGCCTGCGCCTGCTGGGACTGGCGGCCGCGCCCGGATTCACGCGCGCCTCGCGCGATGCTCAGTACCTCTACGTGAACGGCCGCTTCGTGCGCGACAAGGTCGTGGCGCACGCGATCCGCGAGGCCTATGCCGACGTGCTGCATCACGACCGGCATCCCGCCTACGTGCTCTTCCTCGAAGTGGACCCCGCGCTGGTGGACGTCAACGTGCACCCGACGAAGAGCGAGGTGCGCTTCCGCGACTCGCGGTCGATGCACGGGTTCGTCTTCCACGCGCTTTCGCGCGCCATCGCCGAGCCCCTCGCGGGAAACGCGCCGCCTCCACCGGCGAGCCGACCGGTGGCCTCGTGGAGCGCGGCGGCGAATGCGCAGACGAGCCTCGCCGTCGCGCAGCCCGCCTCGGCCTACGAGGCGCTCTTCGCCGCCGCGGTGATCGCCGAGCGCGACGCGCAGCCGCTTCGCGCCCCGGCCGCGGGAGAGTCGCCGATGCTCGGCTTTGCGCTGGCCCAGGTGCACGGCGCCTTCGTGCTCGCGCAGAACATCGCCGGGCTGGTCATCGTCGACATGCACGCGGCGCACGAACGCATCGTCTACGAGAAGCTGAAGGGCGCGCTCGACACGGCGCAGCTCCCCTCGCAGCCGCTGCTGGTGCCCATTCCGATGGCCGCGACCGCGGAGGAGGTCGAGCAGGCGCAAGCCTCGCGCCCGGCGCTGGCGAGCCTGGGGTTCGATGTCGCGGCGGCGGGGCCGCGCGAGCTCATGGTGCGCGCCGTGCCCGCGCTGCTCTCGGACCTGGATACCGTGGCGATGCTGCGCTCGGTGCTGGCGGAGATGAAGGAGTACGGCGCCAGCCGCGCGCTGGTCGAGCGGCGCAACGAGTTGCTCTCCACCATGGCCTGCCATGCGGCGGTGCGCGCGAACCGCATGCTCACCGTCCCCGAGATGAACGCGCTGCTTCGCGAGATGGAGGAGACGGAGCGCGCCGGCAGCTGCAACCACGGCCGGCCGACGTGGGTGCAGTTCTCGATGGCGGACCTCGACCGGCTGTTCATGCGTGGCCGCTGAGGCGATACTCCTCCTCGGGCCGACGGCGAGTGGAAAGACCTCCGTCGCCCTGGAGCTGGCCCGGAGGTTCCCGGTCGAGATCGTGAGCGTGGACTCGGCGCAGATCTATCGCGGCATGGACGTCGGCACCGCGAAGCCCGGTCGCGAGGAACGCGCGACGGTTCCACATCACCTGGTCGACATCGTCGATCCCACCGAGGCGTACTCGGCCGGGCGGTTTCGCGACGACGCGCTGCGGGCGATCGGCGAGATCCATTCGCGTGGACGCGTTCCGGTCCTCGCCGGCGGCACGATGCTCTACTTCCGGGCGCTCACGCACGGGCTCGCGGAGCTGCCGCCGGCGCAGCCCGCGCTACGGGCGTCGCTCGAAGCGCGCGCCGCGAAGGAGGGATGGGCCGCGTTGCATGCCGAGCTCGCGAAGGTCGATGCGCCAACCGCCGCGCGCCTCGAGCCCACGGACGCGCAACGCATCCAGCGCGCGCTGGAAGTGCACCGCGTGACGGGGCGCCCGATGTCGGCGCTGCTCAAGGACACGGCGATCCCCGCGCTGGGGTTCACGGCGCTGCGCGTGGCGCTGGAGCCTTCGGACCGTGCGGGACTGCATCGGCGCATCGAGGAGAGGTTCCGCGCGATGCTTGCGAACGGATTGGTGGAAGAGCTGCGCTCGCTGCGGCAGCGCTTCGCCCTCGATGCGGACCTGCCCTCGATGCGCTCGGTGGGCTACCGGCAGGCGTGGGAAGTGCTCGAGGGACGCGCCGCCGAGGCGCAGCTCGCGGCGAAAGGAATCGCAGCCACGCGGCAGCTGGCAAAGCGCCAGCTCACGTGGCTGCGGGCGATGGATGACGTGGAGCGCTACGACTGCCTGCGGCCGGACCTCGGCGCGGCGGTCGCCGCGCGGGTCGGTGAGTTCCTCAATCGTCCCCGTGGTACTTGAAGCTGAGCTTCATCTTCGCGCGGTAGGTGAGCTTGCCGTTGTCGATCTTCACGTCGAGGGTGTCGACCTCGGCAACGCGCAGGTCGCGCAGGCTCTTCGATGCGACCTTGATGCCGTTCTTCGCGGCGTCCGCCCAGGAATTGGGACTGGTGCCGACAATCTCGATCACCTTGTAAAGGGCGGGCGTTTGTTTGCTGGCCATGGCGTTTCTCCTGATTGTTGGTGGCATGCCGACTATACCTATTTTTCGATTTTCACCACTTTCACGCCCGCGCCGCCCCGGGAGAACGTGATGGCGAGCGGCGCATCGGGCACGAGGCCCTCGCTGCTGCGGCGGATGGCGCCATTCTCGTCGCGCACGATGGCATAGCCGCGCCCGAGGACGCGCGTGGGATCCAGGTGGGAGAGCGCCGTGCGACGGGCGTCCAGGCGCAGGCCGCGCAGTTCCATGCCACGGGCCGCGGCGCTGCGGAGGCGGCGCGCGTGGAGGGCCAGCGCCTCGCGCTGGCGAGCGATGCGTTCCGCGGGCGTGAGCAGCCGGCGCGCGATCCCGTCGAGGCGCTGCGTCTGCGTTTCCACCACGCGCCGCAGGTCACGCGCGAGCCGGCGCTTCAACGCCGCCACGCCTTCCAGCAGCGCTTCGCGATCGGGGCTCGCGGCCGCGGCGGCCGCCGTCGGCGTCGGCGCGCGCAGGTCGGCGACGAAATCGGCAATGGTGAAGTCGGTCTCGTGGCCGACGCCGCTCACGATCGGAATCGCGGATCCGGCGATCGCGCGCGCGACGACTTCCTCGTTGAAGGCCCACAGGTCCTCGAGGCTGCCGCCGCCGCGGCCCACCACCAGGACGTCGACTTCCCGCCGCGCGTTGGCGAGCGCGATGGCGGCGGCGATCCGCGCGCCCGCACCCTCGCCCTGGACCGGCGCCGGATAGAGGATCACCGGGACCATCGGGGCGCGGCGCCCCAGCGTCGTGAGGATGTCGCGCAGCGCGGCCGCGGCCGGCGAGGTGACCAGGCCGATGGCGCGCGGGAATGGCGGCAGGGGACGCTTGCGCGAGCGCTCGAAGAGGCCTTCGGCATCGAGCTTCGCCTTCAGCTTCTCGAAGGCTTCGTGCAACGCCCCCAGGCCGCCCTTGCGCAGTTCTTCGACCACGAGCTGGTACTTGCCGCGCGGCTCGTAGAGTGTCACGCGCGCGCGGGCCTCGACCGTCATGCCCTCCACCGGGCGGAAATCGAGGAACTGGGCGCGGCCGCGGAACATCGCGCAGTCGACCGCGGCCTCGGCGTCCTTCAGGCAGAAGTACCAGTGGCCCGAAGACGCGAGTTTCACGTTCGAGAGCTCGCCCGCGACCCACAACAGGTCGAACTCGCTTTCGAACAGCTCGCGCACGCGGCGGTTGAGCTCGGATACGGAGAGGGGAGGCTCGATCCCGAGGGGGAAATCGCTCATGGGAACGGCATCGTAGAGGATTTTCAGAGGGACGCGACCGGCTTTCAGAGGGCAACTCCATCTTCTCTATCCACCGCTGGGCGACGTAACTGTCGCCAGCCGCCGACAGCCTTGCCGCGATCCAGCTTGACACCACAAAAAATAACTAACCCCTTGACGCGCAAGACGAAAGCAGATTCGTTCAAAAAATGAGCGGAAAAGAAAAAAGCCTTTTGGGAACGTGACTTGGAGGCTGTGCCCGGAAGAAGTCCACAGGGTTACCCACAGGCTCTGTGGGTAAAGTCCTACGCCACGTAGGAGTTTCAACGACAACTACTGGGAGAATCGATTTCGAATCGAGCAACGGCGCGGCCCTCGAGCGCAAATCCTCCGGAAAGCCGCGCCAGAACTCGATCGGCGCGCACGCTCGCATGGCCCACTTCAAGTAAGTTGTGAGCGGCTTTGTGGAAAGTCCGCGCGCGTCGCACAAACTATTGTGGAATCATCAGGCGCAGGCTAAAGTGCGAGCGGTTTTTCCGCGGGAGATTCATCGCGTGCTGTCGATCATCGAAGCGGCCGGCTGGCCGATCTGGTTCATCCTCCTTGCATCGGTCGTCGCCCTCGCCATCATCGGCGAGCGCTTCTGGTCGCTGCGCACCTCCGTAGTCGCGCCGCGCGACGTTCTTCCGAACGTGGTTCGCGAGTACCGGGCAAAGGGCGTGTCGCAGGAGCTCATCGACCGGCTGCAGGCCGGACCGCTGATCGGCCGCGTCTTCGCGGCCGCGCTCGTGAACGAGAAGAGCTCGCGCGAGGTGCTGAAGGACGCGGTGGAGGATGCGGGGCGCGCGGTGGGCCTGGAGCTCGAGCGCTTCCTCAACACGCTCGGCACGATCGCCACGGTGTCCACGCTGCTGGGCCTGTTCGGCACCATCGTCGGCATGATCGAGATCTTCGGCTCGCAGAACCCGGTTTCCGGCGGCAACCCGGCCGCGCTCGCCCACGGCATCTCGGTCGCGCTCTACAACACGCTCTTCGGTATCGGCATCGCCATCCCCGCCGTCATCTTCTACCGCCAATTTCGCCACCGCGTCGACACGTTCATCGTCGACATGGAGAGCCAGGCGATCAAGCTGATCGAGTTCGTGCACGGCGAGCGCAGGGCATGAACTTCCGGAAGGGCCGGGTG
>JBKJYC010000216.1:0-12555 GCA_046715885.1 Usitatibacter sp. | reverse complement strand
ATGGCGAGCGGGCTGGACCTTCCTCGACCGCCGGGCTCGTGACCTTGATCGACCGCCCGGCTCGTGAGCGAGTTCGTGAGAATGCTCCTACATGCGCCCAAGCCTGCCGCCCCCGGGGAACGGAATCCGTTCCGGAGTTTCTGAGGGAGGAGACTCCACGAACAGCGGAAGGCAATGGCCCCCGATACCGTCACCACCCGATCGCAGATCGCGCGCGAGGCGCCGGGCGTGACGGCGCCACCCCGAGACACTTCCACCGGCGATGACGAAAAGGCCAAGGGCGCGCTGGGACGGGCGCTGCGCATTTTCGTCGCGGTCTCCTGGTACGGGATCTGGCGTGTCCTGTGGCGTGCCGGCCTGACGCGCAAGTCCACGCCCGCCGAGCGCTTCGCCGACCTGCTCGAGCATCTCGGCACGACCTTCGTGAAGCTGGGCCAGCACCTGAGCCTGCGCTCTGACCCGGCCCGCGCATCCTCGACATCCCGGCGCTGTCGTTCGTGTTCTATCTCATCGCCGCGTGGTTCACCTTCCGGCTCACGCGAACCATCGGCCGGCGGCTGTAGCCCGATGCATCGACCTGCCGTGCGTTACAGTTACGGCCCGATGATCGGAGGACCCATGACAGCAACACAGACGTTTCTCGCCGGCGCATCGCGGCGGCGCAGGCGCGCGTGCGAGGTTCGCACTTGAAGACGCACCTCGCGACCACGAAACTGCTGACGAGCGAACAGGTCGAACGCTATGCCGAGCTGCGTGGTTATGGCGCAGCTGGCCGCTGAATGAAGGGATGGCGCAGTTGTTCCCAATAGCCGGGTGGGAAGTCGCGCTCCTCGAGGCCGACTTCCCCCGCCCCCGGGCGGCTCCTCGCGGGTGCATCGCGGCCCGCCCGCGCGCCATGGCGCTCAGTGCTTGTGAGGGGAGGCTTGCTGGATCTTCGTGATCGTGAAGTTCCCGTCGATCTTCTCCGCGGAGAACTTGATCTTCTCGCCCTCGTGCACCTTGTCGAGGAGCGCCCTATCCTTGACGCGGAAGACCATTGTCATCGGAGGCATCTCGAGATTCTTGATCTCGCCGTGCTTCACGGTGATCTTGCCCTGCTCCTTGTCGACCTTGCGGACTTCGCCATCGGCCATGCCCGGAGTGGCGTCGGCCAACTTGACCGGTCCATGATCATGCGCGCAGGCGGTGGGCACTGCGAGGACCATCGCGGCGAAGACGGCGCCAAGAATGTGTTTCATGTCGATTCCTCCGTTGCGGGTTGGATTGCCGGCGAAGCGCCGGTCATTTTGCGACCACCACGATCTTGCCCTTCATTCCGGCCTCGAAGTGCCCCGGGATCAGGCACCCGAAGTGGTACTCGCCGGGCTTGGTGAACTGCCAGACGATCTCCTCTTTCTTTCCCGGATCCACGTGGGCCATGTAGGGCTCGTCGTGTTCCATGTTGGGGAACTTGCGCATCAGCTCGGCGTGCTCCTTCAGTTCCTTTTCCGTGCCGATCACCATCTCGTGCAGCTGCTTGCCGTTGTTCTTCACCACGAACTTCACCGTGTCGCCCGCTTTCACGGTGAGCGTGTCGGGCGAGAAGCGCATGGTGTCGGCCATGTCGACCTGGATCGTCCTGGTGACTTTCTTCGGGTCGCCCTGGCGCCCAAAGGGCTTTTCCTCAGTCGAGATCTTCGCCGACTTGCTTCCATGCTCTTTGGTGGGGTGGGCAAGGGCCTGCGAGGCTCCTGCAACGAGAATCGCCGCGAGGGCGGCGCCCAAGGCTTTCTTCATCATCGATTTCTCCTGTTCACTCGATCTCAATGGCCGGAATGCCCGCTGGGCTTCCGGACCTTCATTTCAACGTTCTTGCCGGGATTCGGCTGACTGGCCGCCTTCGGAGCGCGCGCCGGCTCGAACAGCTGGCCCGTCCATTCATAGGCGACCGTGCCGGGCGGCGCCTTGTACCAGCCGGGGTCCTTGTAGCTGCCCCTGGATTGATCACTTCGAACCTTCAGCACCGTGAACATGCCGCCCATCTCGACCGCGCCGTAGGGTCCCTGGCCCGACATCATGGGTAGCGTGTTGTCCGGCAGCGGCATCTCCATCTCGGCCATGTCGGCCATGCCGCGCTCGCTCATCACCATGTAGTCGGGGATTAGAGAGGTGATCTTCTTGGCGACCCCGCGGTGGTCCACGCCGATCAATGTGGGCACGTCGTGCCCCATCGCGTTCATCGTGTGGTGCGATTTGTGGCAGTGGAAGGCCCAGTCCCCCGGCTCGGTCGCGTCGAACTCGATGGCGCGCATCTGCCCCACGGCAATGTCCGCGGTCACCTCCGGCCAGCGCGAGCCCGGAGCCGTCCATCCGCCATCGGTGCCGGACACCACGAATTCGTGGCCATGCAAGTGGATCGGATGGTTGGTCATCGTGAGGTTGCCGATCCGGATGCGCACGCGATCGTTCTGCCGGACAACGAACGGGTCTATTCCAGGGAACACGCGCGTGTTGAACGCGAAAAGGTTGAAGTCGAGCATCGTCATGATCTTCGGCGTGAAGCTGCCGGGGTCGATGTCGAAGTTGTTCAGCAGGAACACGAAGTCGCGATCGACCTTCATGAAGTCCGGGTTGCGCGGGTGCGTGATCCAGAATCCCATCATCCCCATCGCCATCTGCGTCATCTCGTCGGCGTGCGGGTGGTACATGAAGGTGCCGGGCCGGCGCGCGTCGAACTCGTAGACGAACGTCTTCCCCGCGGGAATGTGCGGCTGGTTGAGCCCGCCCACCCCGTCCATCCCGTTCGGAAGGCGTTGCCCGTGCCAATGAATGGTCGTGTGTTCCGGCAAACGGTTGGTGACGAAGATCCGCACGCGGTCGCCTTCGACGACCTCGATGGTGGGACCGGGGCTCTGCCCGTTGTAGCCCCAGAGGTGCGCCTTCATCCCCGGGGCGAGCTCGCGCACGACCGGCTCGGCGATGAGATGGAATTCCTTCACGCCGCCGTTCATCCTCCAGGGCAGGGTCCATCCGTTCAACGTGACCACGGGGTTGTAGGGGCGTCCGGAGGTCGGGACCAGAGGCGGCTGGGTCGCCGGCGTCTCCATGCTCGGCGCTTCGGGAAGGGCAGCGAGCGCGGGCCGGCTCACGGCGGCTGCCGCGACGGCAACGGCACTGCCGCGCATGAAATCTCGACGCGAAGGCATCTTTACGTATTCTCCTGTGGGTTCATTCAGTGGCCGCCGGCTTGCGCGCCCCCGGGCGAGGAAACCGCCATCCCGCCCGACATCGAGGGTTTCCCGATGAGGGCCATGTCGAGATTCGCGCGCGCGATCCAGAAGTCGCGGGCGGCCTCGATCGAGCTGTTCACGCTCATGATTTGCGAGCGCGCATCCGCGAGCAGCTCGAACACGCCGATCAGCATTCCGTTGTAACGCAGCAGGTTCTCGTCGGCGATGCGCTTGCGGATCGGCACGATCTCGTCGCGATAGTGCCGGGCGATGTCGTAGCTCACGCGGTAGCCGCCATACGCCTCGCGCACCTCCGAGCGAGCATTGACGGCCATCTCGGCGGTGCGCTCCACGGCCTGCATGTAGATCGCCTCGGCCTTGGCCACCTTGGCGGTGCCCCAATCGAAGATGGGGAGCTCCAGGCTCACCTCGTAGCCCTTCTTCACCGGATCGTTCTTGTGCCCTTCGAGAATCCTCACGGGGCCGAACTCCAGCACGTTTATGAAGCGCGTCGCCCTCGAAAGCCCCAGGTTCCTGGCGACCGCCTCGGTCTCGAGCTTCGCGGCCTTCAGGTCCAGCCGCAGGTCGAGCGCCATGGCCTCGACCTGCGGGAGGTCGTCGGCCGCTTTCGGGAGGTCGGGCAGCCGTTCGGGGAGCTTGAAGTCCGCCTGGCTCCCCCAGAGCCCCATCAAGCGCGTGAGCTGCTCGCGTGAGGTCGTGGCATTGTGCCGCGCCTTCGCGAGTTGCAAGGCCGCATCGGCGTAGAAGCTCTGCTCGCGCGCCTGGCTCAGCTTCCCCCAGTTGCCGACCTGCGCCATGCGCCGCGCGAGCTCAGCGCTCGCCTCGGCCACCTCCCTCACCATGCCCATGTAGCGCAGGCTTTCTTCGGCGCCGAGCGCCGAGTAGTAGGCCTTGCGCGTCTCGCTCGCCAGCTTGAGCACGTCCATGGCGACTTCGCGCTGCGTGCGCGCGACACGCCGTTTCTCCACTTCCAGCGTGAGAGGCATCGTCACCAGGGAAAGCACGTTGAAGGTGAGCGCGCGCTCGATCACGTACTCGTTTTCGTGGCGCGCGCGAGTCATGGCGAAGTGCGGGTTCGGGAGGCGTCCGGCCTGCACCAGCTCGGCTTCCGAGATGCCCAGGTCGTGGAAGCGCGCCTGCAGGCCACGGTTGTTGAACAACGCGATCTGGACCGCGTCCTCTGCCGAGAGCGGGCGCGCGAGCAACTCGGCTACGCGTTTGTCGGAAGCCGCGCGGTCCTCATCGGTCCTGGCCCACCGCAGCTCCTTGCCCGTGCGTTCCTTCGCGGTCTGCTCGACCGCCCCGAACCCCTGGTCCCTCGAAAACGACGCGCAACCGGCGATCAGCATCGCGCAGGCGAGCGCCGCAAGTCTCGAGGTGACCGGTCCTTGCCGGACATCGCTGGAATGCGCGCTCATCACCGATGCCCCGAGTGGCCGCCGGGTGCGGGTTTCGCGGGGGCGGGTGCGGGTTTCGCGGGGGCGGGTTCGGTGGGCCTCGCGCCTTGCGGGACCGCATCGGCAGCGGGGGCGGTGAGGGGGGGCACGTCGGGAACCTTGTCCTGCGCGAACGCCCGCCACCCGCCCAGCTTCAGGACGAGTTCGTTGGCCGCCCGCCATGAGAGGACCTTCTCATCCGTGAAGGCTCGGTAGCCCGCGAACGGAGATTCGTACCGGATGGCCGAGACGCCGAGCTTCGGATCAGCGGGATCGGGCCGCTCGCTCGCCTGTGCGCCTGCCGCCAGGGGCAAGAACAGCATCAGCACCGCGCACGCGGTGCGCTTGGAAAGCATGGACAGGGGAGAGGCCTCGACGGGAGTTTGCGAAAGGAGAGTCGCGCTTCGGCAGCGGGGTATGGCAGCCACGATAGCGGCCCCCGGCCGACGGCGGGATTACCTGCGCATTACAGAGCTGTTATCTTCCCGTCGGGATGGTTCGGCTACGGGTAGTATTGCGGCCGATCAGGAGCTTTCGATGCGACTTTTGCTGGCCGAGGATGAGGTCCACGCGGGCGAGTATCTCGTCAAGGGCCTCGTCGAGAACGGATTCGTGGTGGATTGGGTACGCAACGGCGTCGATGCCGTGCATGAAGCGCGCTCGACTGCCTACGACCTCATCGTGCTCGATGTCGGGCTGCCTGGCCTCGACGGCTGGGAAGCGCTGCGCCAGATCCGCGCGAACCAGCAGACCCCCGTCATGCTGCTCACCGCACGTGACCGGGTCGAGGATCGCGTGCGCGGGCTGGAGATCGGCGCCGACGACTATCTGATCAAGCCGTACGCGTTCTCCGAGTTGCTCGCCCGCGTCCGGGCCATCCTGCGGCGCGGCAAGACGCAGGAGCCCGACATCATGCGCATCGCGGATCTCGAGGTCCACTTGCTGCGCCGGCGAGTCGAGCGCGCCGGGCAGCGCATCGACCTCACGGCCAAGGAGTACGCGCTGCTGCTGCTCCTCCTGCGGCGGCAGGGTGAGGTCATGTCCCGGACACTCATCGCCGAGCAGGTCTGGGACATGAATTTCGACAGCGATACGAACGTGGTCGAGGTGGCGGTGCGAAGGCTGAGGGCCAAGATCGACGACCCGTTCGCGGTGAAGCTGATCCATACGGTCCGGGGATTCGGTTACGTGATGGAGGAGCGCGCCGCATGAGCACACGGGCGGGCAGCACCTCGATTGCCGCGCGCCTCGTCCTGCTCTTCATGGGCGGCTCCGCCCTCATCATGGTCGGCGTCGGCTACACGCTCTACCATGCGCTTCGCAACCAGCTCGAGGCCAAGGAGCTTGCCGAAGTCACGGGCAAGACCGAGGTAATCGAGTACCTGTTCCGGGAACTGGAGACGCCCGCGGCATTCATCGCGAACTTGAATCGCTTCCGCGACGTTTCCGTGGGTCACCCCCACTTGAGCATCGGCGTGCGCTCGAAAGACGTCTGGCTCGTGCGGCCCGCGGACGAGAGCGTGGCGCGCGCCGCCGAGAGTGCGGTGCGATCCCCGAGCGTGCCCTACGCGGAGGTCGCCATTGGCGAGCGCATCTGGTGGCTCCGCACGATCGCGCACTCCTGGCGCGGGCCGGAGCCCCTCGATGCCGTGGCGGTCCTGGCGATCGATACCACCGAGACGCGCAAGCTCCTGCAGGAACACGCTGCCGTCGCCGCTCTGGTGGCAGTGGTCGGCACGCTGCTCAGCGGCCTCCTGGGGTGGTTCGTAGCCCACCGCGGCCTTGCGCCCATTGCGCAGGTTGCCGCGCGCGCCGGCCAGGTCACGGCCCAGCGTCTCGGAGCGCGCCTGGATCTCGAGGATGCTCCGAAGGAAGTCCACGGCCTCGGCGAGAGCATCAACCGCATGCTCGAGCGGCTCGAGGAGAGCTTCCGGACGCTGGAGCAATTCTCGGCGGACATCGCCCATGAGCTTCGCACGCCGCTCAACAACCTCCTGCTCCAGACGCAGGTTACGCTGAGCCGGCCACGTACCGAGGCGGAGTATCACGATGCGCTGCACTCGAACCTTGTCGAGCTCGAGCGGCTGCAGCGAATGGTGGCCGACATGCTGTTTCTCGCGAGGGCCGACCGGGGCATGCTCGAGCTGGCCGTCGAGAATGTGGAGCTCGCCGAGGAAGCCCGGAGCGTGACGGAATACTTCGAGGCGGCCGCGAGCGAGCAGTCGCAGTCGATTCGCATCGAGGGCCGAGCCCAGGTACGCGGCGATCGGCTGATGATCCGCAGGGCGCTGACCAACCTGCTCTCGAATGCCGTTCGCTACTCGCCGCCCGGATCCGAGATCGACGTTCATGCCGGCGGCGACCCCGCGGGCGAGTTCGTCCAGGTGTCCAACCCCGGTGTGGCGATGTCCGACCAGGAGCTGCAGCGCCTGTTCGCGCGCTTCGCGCGTCGTGACGATTCGAGGGGCCGTGAGGTGGAAGGCGTGGGGCTCGGATTGTCCATCGTCGACTCCATCATGAAGCTGCACCGCGGCCAGGTCGAAACCGAGAGCCAGGCACAACACATCGTTTTCCGGCTGCGGTTTCCGAGTCCGACCAAACCGTAATCCACCGGTCAGCATGGCGTCCGGGGCGCTCTCCTATGCTGGGTCCACGGTGTCGTTACCGTGATACCCAAGGAGAACGAATCATGAAAACCAACTTCCGGCTGCTCGTCGGCATTGCTTCGATGTTCGGGGCAGGCCTGGCTTTCGCGGGACACGGGGATGCGGACACGGGCTTTCAGTCCAACGAGGAAATCGCCCGCTGGGGCCGCGACGCGGTGGTCGCCACCTCGAAGGGCAATGGAGCGCCGACCGGGCAACAGGTCGCGCAGAAGCAATGCAAGGTCTTCAACCAGCCTGGGCTGGACGTGGTGCTGTGGACAGTGCCTTGCGAGGCGTCGAATCCCGCCCCGGCGATGGCCGACCGGTGCCGCGTATTCAATCAGCCGGGCCTGGATGTGGTGCTCTGGACGGTGCCCTGCGATACCGTCGCAAACGCCGGAAAACGCTAGTTGCAGGCCGTGATCGGGGGCGCGATTTCGCCCCCTTTTTTTCGTTATGAACCCGACGCGAAGCGCGCGATGTCCCAGCACGGCCTTCCGGCCCACTAGTTGCAAACGCAGGAGTCAGCGTCGCTGCAGGCGCAGTTCCACGATCGCCGCCGGGCCGGAAGCGGGGACGTTCCATTGGCTCCTCGATGTTAGGCTCGGATCCCATGAAGAGCGTCGAAGTCCGCATCACCGGCATGCACTGCGAGGGCTGCGCCAGCACAATCCAGGCGCTTCTCTCGCACGAGCCGGGCATTCGATCCGCGAACGTGTCGTTCGCGAAGGGTGTCGCGTTTGTGGTGTACGAGCCAGCGCAGACCGATGCGGTTCGCCTCGCGGCGGCGATCGAGAAAGCGGGCTACCGAGCCATGGTGGGCGAGGCCCCCCCGCGCGCTAAATGACGGCCGAGTTCACGACCGCATTCCTGCTGCCGCTGGGCCTGGGCCTGCTTGCCTTCGTAGAGCCCTGCGCCATCGGCGCGACGCTGCTGTTCATCAAGCTGATGGAAGGCAAGGAAGCCCGGGCCAAGCTCGCGCAAGTCTTCATGTTCACGGCGTCGCGGGCCGTCTTCACGGGACTGCTGGGCGCGGGCGCCGCCGTGATCGGGCGCCCGTTCCTCGAGTTCCAGCGTGCCGGCTGGGTCTTCGCCGGGGCCGTCTACCTCGCCATCGGAGTCCTCTATCTCACCGGCCGCGCAGGCGGGCTCATGCGGCGCGTCGGGCCACGACTGGAAAATCTCGGAAACGTCCGAGCCTCGGCAGTGCTGGGCGTTTTCTTCGGGTTGAGCATTCCTGCCTGCGCGGGACCGCTGCTGCTGGCGCTGCTCGCTTCCACTGCCTCCGGCGCTGCCGGGGGAACCATCGCGAAGGGCTTCCTGACCCTGGCGATCTTCGGCCTCGCGCTGTCTCTTCCGCTCGTCGTCGCGGTGCTGTTCAAGAGCGCCCGGGGATTCCTCGATCGCCTCGCGAAGCTCTCCGGTCGGATGCCGAGGTGGACGGGAGTGCTGATGGTCGCGTTGGGACTGTGGTCCGCCTACTTCGGGTTCTTCGTGCGGATCGAATGAGCGCAAGACGCCGGGCGAACCACCGACGTCAGCCTCCGGAACTGCCGAAGCCTTTCGGGAAGTTCCCCGCGTCCATCGCGCGCGCGGGCACGGGTGTGTTGTGGGGAATGTCGTCCGTGTGCGCCAGGCGCCCGTTTACGAAGTCGAAGCGATGCTGCCGAAGCTGCCACTCCGAGTCGCCGCCAACGAACTCCCAACTGTCGCCGATCTCGGGCGTGCGCGCGCGCGCCTGCGTGTTCCAGGTATCGACGCGCACGAGCTTGCCTTCCACCTTTCTGTATTCCGCGCCGTGATAGACCGTTCCGGCCTCGTCGTTGCTGCGGTGAGCCGGGCCTGCTGCCAACGAGGTGCCAACAGGGATGAGGGTGGCCATCGCGAGCGCCGCTGCCAGGGAGTTCTTCAACATGATTGCGTCTCCAGTTTCGAGGATAGAGGTCGCCGCCTGGTCGGGCTGGCGATCATGCGTTCGTACATGACGCGATCATTCTGCGGGCGGGACGCCCACGGCGAGGTGAAGCGCAGATTACGAAAGTGGTGGAATCAGGAAGCGGCGTCACTCCGTGCCACTCCGGGCCGACGGTTCTCGAGCATGCGCAACGCAAAGGGCCGGCTAGGCCAGCACCGCTCGGTTGCGGCCGGCGTGCTTGGCCTCGTAGAGCGCCTTGTCGGCGCGGTCCACGACCTGATCGATCGTTTCCCCGCGGCGACAGGCGGCGATTCCGATGGATACGGTCAAGGCCAGGCCGGGCGCGATCGCTTCCCAATCCCTGACGGCCGTGGCCGCGCGGATGCGCTCCGCCGCCGCCGGAACCGCCTCTCGCGAAGTCGCGGGGAACAGCACCAGGAACTCTTCCCCGCCGTGGCGTCCCAGATAGTCGGTGGCGCGGATGCTGGCGAGCGCGGTTTCGGCGAATGCCTGGAGGACCTCGTCGCCTTTCGCGTGGCCAAAGGTGTCGTTGACGGACTTGAAGTGGTCCAGGTCGAGAAGCGCCACGCAGAATTCCAATCCGGTGCGCTCCAAGCGGCTCTTCTCTTCGGCCAGCAGGTTCGTCATGTAGCGTCGGTTGTACACCCGGGTCAGCTCGTCGATGGTCGCGAGTTGCGTGACCTGCTCGTTGGAGCTCGCGAGCTGCTTGTTGCGCTGGCGCAGCGTCTCGCGCAAATGGCTCACGTAGGCGCTGAAGTACGTAAAGCGCGCCAGCACCGCTACGAATCCGACCCACACCAGGGCCTGGTGCAGCGGACTCGACACCGGAAAGACGAGGCGCTCCCCGGCCACGTAGATTGCGACTCCGGCGCCCGCCGCGCAGGCTCCCGACCAAAGGAACAGCTGCCTGGTCGTGAGTTGCAGCGCTCCGATGCTGAGCGTGATGAGCAGGCCGAGAAGAAAGAAAAAACCCACTTCCGGCGCCCAGCCGAGGAAAACGACCTGGGCGGTAGCGCCGGCGAGCATCTGCGGGAGGGCCAGGCTGGGCTCCCGGAAGCGCAGGTTCCAGCCCTGCCAGATTGCGATCGCGAAGCAGCCGCAGATCGCCAAGCCGACGAGGGCCGAGCCGATCGGCACGAGCGCATGGGTCATTCCCGCCCACGCGAAAAGCGCCAGCATCAGGGCGTCGATGGCATAGGTGAGATAGACCCGGCCGACCAGGCGCAGGCGCAGCTTCTGCTGCCGCTCGAGCTTCTCGCGCGACTCGACGTCGTCGATCGGTGTTGCGGTCGCCCCCTGCACGGTCACCCTCCGGTGAAGACTCGCGGCCTGGGCACGCGCGGTCGTCCCATGAGCCCCGCCAGTATGCCGGACTGAACTCGTTCGGATCGGCTTGTAGATGCGCGTCATCTCCGGATACACCCAGGATTGCGCCCCTGGCTCGTCGGATACATTGCCGAAGACGTAGGCACTGCGGGAACCAACGACTCAAGGGACGGTCTGCGAAAGTGAGCTATCCTTGACCCATGAACCGTTCCCTGCGCCGATTTGCCGCTCTCTTTCTGGCCGCTACGCTCGCCTTCGCGCAGCTGGCGGTGTCGGCGTACGCATGCCCCGTGGGATCGCCGATGACGTCTTCCGCGAGCGCGGCCGAGGTATCGGCGCCGGGTTGTCCGGACCTGGGCAACGCGAACCTGTGCGCCGAACATTGCGCTTACGGTTCCGTATCGTCGGATACGCCCTCGGTGGCACTCCCGGGATTGGACCTTGCCCCGCTCCCGTGGCGTGTTGCGGCCTCTCCCGTTTCCGCCTTGCCCCGCGCGATGCGCGACTGGCGCCTCGCGCGGTCGATGCATCCGCCGCCGCCGATCCTCTTCGGTACGTTGCGGATCTGACCTCCTCGAAGCGTTAGCGCGCCGGCGCATTTCGTGCCGGCCGGTTTCGCCCTTCCGGAGGTTTCATGTTCATGTTTTCACGCGCCCGTCTCGGGTGCAGCGTCCCCGGTGCCCTGGCGGCATTCGCCCTCGCACTGATTTTCCCATTGGCCGCCCCCGCCGCCGACGGCCCGGCGCTCTCGCTCGCGCAGGCCCTGCGCCTCGCGACGAGCACCGCACCGCAACTCGCCGCGCAGGACGCGGCGATGCGCTCCGCGCGCGAAGCGAGCGTCGGCGCGGCCGAGCTTCCGGATCCCAGGCTCATCGCGGGCATCGACAACCTTCCCGTCGAGGGCGGCGACAAGTGGAGCCTCACCCGCGACTTCATGACGATGCGCAAGATCGGCGTCATGCAGGATTTCCCGCGCTCCGGGAAGTTGAGGCTCCGTGGCGAGCGCGCCGAGGCCGAGGTCAGGCGCGAGACCGCACTCCTGGAGGCCGCGCAGCTCAACGTGAAGCGCGACACGGCGATCGCATGGATCGACGCGTGGTTCGCCGAGCAGCAGCTCACGCTCCTGGCAGAGCTCGAGCGCGAAGCAGCGCTGCAGGTGGACGCCTCGCACGCCGCATTGGCCGGAGGCCGCGGACAGGCAACGGATTCCGTCACTGCCCGCCTGTCGGTCGTGCAGCTCGGCGATCGCGTCATCGAGGCGAAGCGCATGGCCGCCCGGGCCCGCGCCCAGCTCGCGCGATGGATCGGGACGCATGCCGAGCGTCCCCTGGGCGAGCCGCCGTCCTTCGCGGCGTTCCACTATCGGCATTCCGAGCTCGTGGCCAATCTCGAGGCCCATCCCCACCTCGGCATGTTCCCGGCGATGCAGGCGATGGCTGACGCCGACGTGCGGCTTGCCGAGGCGGCGAAGCATCCCGACTGGAGCCTCGAGATCGCCTACGCGCAGCGCGGCCCCGCGTACAGCAACATGCTCTCCATCGGCGTGCGCGTGGACTTGCCGATCTTCGAGGCGAAGCGGCAGAACCCCGCGATCGCCTCGAAGCTCGCCGCGGCCGAGCAGGTGCGCGCCCAGACCGAGGACGCGCGCCGCACCCTCGCGGCAGAGATCGCCATGCAGCTCGCCGACTGGCAGTCGGCGCGCGAGCGCCTGGACCGCTACGAGACGCTGCAGCTGCCGCTCGCGCGCGAGCGTCGCGAGACCGCGCTCGCGTCGTATCGGGGCGGCCAGGGCGATCTCGCGATGGTGGTCGAGGCCCGCAAGGCCGAGGTCGAGGCGAGGATCGGCTTGCTTCAGGCGCGCAACGAGCAGGCCCGGGCCTGGGCGCAGCTCAACTTCCAGCTGCCCGACGCGGCCGCGAGGGAAAGACCATGAACAAACGCAAAGTCGGCATCGCAGCCGCCGCGCTCGTGCTGGCCGGCGC
>JBKJYC010000215.1:0-2607 GCA_046715885.1 Usitatibacter sp. | reverse complement strand
GCTGAAGATCGAGCCCACCGCGAGGAAGATGCGGCCGGTTGCGGCCTTGGCGTCGAGCGCCTTGCCAACCGTGAGGTTCTCGACCTTGAGATGCGGCGCAGGGACCAGTCGGAAGGTAGTCGAGGCGATCGCCACGTCGTCGTGAAGCCACGCGGACATGCTGCGCTCGACCTTCGCAGTGAGGCCTGGCATCGGCACGACGTGCACCAGCGCGACCGCGACGACCAGCAGGCCGACGAACAGGAAGGCCAGCGTGCGCACCAGGTTGCCCTTGCGCCGGCGTGTGCGCTGCTTGCCGGGAGCCGCTTCGGGCGCCACTTCGTCGGCGGACACCTTGGTGCGCAGGACATCGGCGATCTCGCGCGCCTTGCGCGCCTGCTCGGCGCGAAGGCGGTCGTCCTCGTCGGCCTCGGCCTTGACCTTGGCGCTCATGTACGCCTTGGCCTGCGCCTTGCCCTCGATCTCGGCCTTCTTCTCGAGGTCGGCCTCGAGCTCCGCCTGCACCTTGACGCGCGTGTCCTCGGCGATGGTCTCGCGCGCGCGCGTCTCGATGCGCGCGCGCATCTCGGCGTCTTCCTTCGCCTTGCGCTCGGCATCGATGGTGGCCGAGAGCTCGCGCTCACGCTTCTCGCGTTCCTCGGACTCGATCTTCATGCGCGCCTCGGCCTCGAACTTGCCCTGGCGCTCGACGTTCACGCGCGACTCGACCTCGGCGCGCTCGCGCGCCGCCGCTTCCGATTCCTGCTTGGCGCGCGCCTCGGCGTCGCGGGCGCGGGCCTCGATCTCCTTGGACCGCTGCGCCTGCTCCGCGGATGCGCGAGCCTGGGCCTCGGCCTGGGCTTTCATCTGGCGCTCGCGCTCCTCGGCCTGGGCGCGCAGCTGGCGCGTCTCCTCCTCGGCCTTCATGCGCGCCTCGGTCTCCGCGGCGGCGCGCGCCTCGGCCTCGGCGCGCAGCTTCGCTTCCTGGTTGGCGCGCGCGCGCGCATCGGCTTCCGCCCGAATGCGCGCCTCCATCTCCGCCTTGTGCAGCGTTTCGCGCTCTTCCTTGAGGCGCTCCTCGAGCTCGGCCTTGGCGGCGAGACGCGCCTCGGCCATCATCTCTGCCTTCATTTGCTCGCGCGTCTGCTCCTCGACGTCGGTCTTGAGGAGGTCCTCCATCTCCGCGCGCATGCGCGCCTCGATCTCTTCCTTGAGTCGCGCCTTGAGCTCCGCCTCGGCGTTGACCGCTTCCGCGGCCTGCTTCCTGGCGGCCGCTTCCGCGGCCTGGCGCGCGGTGGCCATGGCCTGCGCTTCGGCATCGGCGCGGGCGCGCGCTTCGGCGAGCGCCTTGGCTTCCTTCTCGGCGCGCACGCGCGCTTCGGCGAGCCTGCGGCCCTCTTCCTCTTCCTTGGCCTTCTGCTCGACGGTGAGCTTGGCCTGCTGCGCGGCGATCGCCGCTTTACGCGTGGCCTCCTCGCGCATCTGCGACTCGACCTCGGCGCGCGCGCGGTCCGCCGCTTCCTTGGCGCGCCTGGCCTGCTCCATCGCTTGCTGCTCGGCCTCGACCTTGGAGCGTGCCTCGGCCTCGAGCTTGGCCCGCGATTCGGCCTCGACCTTCGCCTTGGCGCGCGCGGCGTCCTGTGCGACCGCGGCCGCCTTCTTCGCGACGTCGGCCTTCTCCTGCTGGCGCACCAGCTCGCTGATGTCGTTGGCGGCGCCCGGGATCACGCGCTGAGTGGACGCGGGCATCTTGCCCGGGGCGGTGAAGTCGAAATCGTCCTCGGGGCCGAACGGATCGGCCTCTTCCTTGCGGACCTGGAAGACGCGCGAGAAGCCGTCCTTGGTGAGCGCGTTGAGGGACTTGGTGAGCGCCGCCTGGTCCATGTCGGCCTTCTCCATGATCTGGCCGAAATTGGACTTGCCGTCGATCAGCTTGAGGACCTTCATCAGGTCCTTCGAAAGCGATGCCGACTTCTGGTTGACCTGCGTGATGCCCTTCGCGGTCTTGGTGTAAACCGTCGCTCGATCCATGGATCCCCGATACCCCGCTTGTCGCTACGCTCCCCGTGACCCGGCGGTCACCGCGCCGGCGACTTTTTCTCGCCTTGGCATCCGGCAATAATGGCATGAATTCAGCACCTTGGAAAATGAACTGGAACACACTCGCGAACCTGATGACCCCGCAACGGTCCGAGGAGTCAACCCTGCCGCAAAAGCTGTCTTCCGTGCGGTGCCCTCGCGCGTTAGAGGGGATAACGGAAGTCCCAACAACGGGTAAACCCGATCGGAAAGGTGACCCACATGCGCTACCTCGCTCTCCTCATGCTGTCCCTCGCGGCCAGCCTCGCCGGCCTCGCAAACGCGCAGGAGCCGCCCGGCCGCGTCGGCCGGCTGGCCTACGTCCAGGGCACCGTCTCGGTGTACCAGGATCCCGATCTCGGCTGGGACAAGGCCTACGTCAACACCCCCATCACTTCGGAGAACTCGATCTGGAACGATCGCGGCTCGCGCGCCGAGATGCGCGTGGGCGGTATCGCCATCCGCCTCGACGAGACCACGCAGCTCGACATCTCCCGCCTCGACGACGATGAGCTCGTCGCCGGCATCGAGCGCGGCAGCGCCCACATC
>JBKJYC010000214.1:0-3202 GCA_046715885.1 Usitatibacter sp. | reverse complement strand
GGATTTGCGCCCCCGGCTCCCGAGGCGCCCGCAGCCGGGCCGCGCACCCGCACGGCGCGCGTCCTCGGCGGCATGGCTACGGCCGAGCGCGTGTGGCGCAAGGCGCTGTCGTTCACGTTCGTCGCGCTGGTGATCGTCGCGGCGGTGATCGCGGGCCTGGGCATGGTCGGCGTCGCCACGGAGTTGATGCCGGTGGAGATGGGCGGCGAGGTGCTGGTGGGCCCCGGCAGCGCCTTGATCGGCGCCGCGGGGATCCTGCTGGCGTTCTTCGTGGTGGTGATCGCCATCGCGATCGTCATCGCGGTGACGTACGGCCTGGGTTTCCTCCTGGTGGGACTCGCGATCTTCATTCCGCTCGTGATCCTCATCGCTTTCGCGCCGGTGCTGGCACCCATCGTTCTCGCCGGTGTCCTGATCTGGTGGATCCTGCGCAGGAAGGACCGCGCGAAGCGCAAGGAGGCCCAGATGAAGGTCGAGCCGACGATGGCCGCGGCCGCAACCGCGCCGGACGTGCCACTCGCCGCGACCCCGCCGGGTGTGCCTCCCGTCGAGCCGCCGCCCGTGCCTCCCGCCCAGCGTCCGCTGTAAACTTCGCGCCATGCCGACCGCGATCGTCGCCGAGGACGAGTCGATCCTCCGCGCGCAGCTCGAGAACAAGCTGAAGAAGCTCTGGCCCGACCTCGAGATCATCGCGTCGGTGGAGGACGGCGCCGCGGCGCTCGAGGCGCTCGAGGATCGGGTGCCGGATTTCATGTTCCTCGACATCCAGATGCCGGAGATGACCGGCGTGGAAGTGGCGCGACACGTGGGCACCCGCTGCCACGTGGTCTTCGTCACGGCGTAAGACGAGTACGCGGTGCAGGCTTTCGAGACCGGCGCGGTGGACTACATCCTCAAGCCCGCCACCGACGAGCGCCTGGTCCTCACCATCGAGCGGCTGAAGTCGAGGCTCGCCTCGCCACCGCATGACCTGAAGGCCATCCTCGCGCGGATCGGCACGCATGCCAGCGGCCGCAAGGAGCGGCTCCAGTGGATCAAGGCCAACATCGGCCAGAACCTGCGCCTGATCCCCGTGGCCGAGGTGCTCTTCTTCCAGTCCGACGAGAAATACACCCGCGTGGTCACGGCCGACGCGGAGGCGCTCATCAAGACCCCGATCCGCGAGCTGCTCGACGGCCTCGACCCCGAGGTCTTCTGGCAGATCCACCGCTCCACCCTGGTCAACGCGGCGGCCATCGCCGGCGTCACCCGCGACTTCCGCGGCCAGGCCCACGTGAAGATCAAGGGCAGGGACGAGTCGCTCGTGGTCTCGCGCATCTACTCCCACCTCTTCAAGCAGATGTAGGGAATAAGGGGTCAGACCCCTTGCTCGCTTCGACCCCTTATTCGCTTCGTCCGCGAATAAGGGGTCTGACCCCTTGTTCCCGCAGCTTCGTCGGCGCTCTGCGCGCCGTGTGGGCGTTCCGGTAGGCTTCGGTCCCATGAGCACCAACCCCTGGACGCGATTCAAGGCGGCCGCGAAGCGCCTCGAAGCGCGCCTGGACGCGTGGGCGAAGACGAAGATGTCGCCCGAGGAGTACGAGGAGGCGGTGGCGCTCGACAAGGTCCTCACGCGCGACTTCTGGAAGTGGTGCGGGTACTTCGTGCTCGCCTGCGCGTTCGGCGCCTTGCTCGCGATCGGGCTGCGGCCCGAGCTGTCCTTCGGGCGCGCGCTTGCGCGTGGAGGTGGAGGACGACGGCCGCGGGCTGCACGAACCCATCGGACAGGGCCTGGGCCTCACCAACATCCGCGATCGGTTGCGCGCGCTCTTCGGGGACGCCGCGCGCCTCGACCTCGCGGGCCGCGAGCCCGCGGGCACGCGCGCCAGCATCGAGGTGCCCGCATGACGCGCGCCACCGCCGTCATCGCCGACGACGAGCCACTGTTGCGGGCGGGGCTGCGCGCCGCGCTCGCCGGGGCCTGGCCCGCGCTCGAGATCGTCGCGGAGGCGGCCAACGGCGCCGAAGCGGTGCATGCGGTGCGCGAACACCGCCCGGCCTTCGCCTTCCTCGACATCGAGATGCCGGTCATGAATGGCCTGGAAGCCGCGAGCGAGATCCGCGACCTGGCGCACGTGGTGTTCGTCACCGCCTACGACCGCTACGCCGTCGAGGCCTTCGACCGCGGCGCCGTCGACTACGTGCTGAAGCCCGCGGCGCTCGAGCGGCTGGGCGATACGGTGAAGCGCCTCCAGGCGCGGCTGCGTGCGCCCGCGCCGCAGCTGGACGCGCTGATCGGCGAGCTCGCGCGGCGCCTCGCCCCGGCCACCGAGCGGCTCCAATGGCTGCAGGCTACGCTCGGCAACACGCTGAAGCTCGTGAACGTGGACGACATCCTCTACTTCCAGTCCGATACCAAGTACACGCGCGTGGTGACCGGCGACGGCGAAGCGCTGGTGAAGAAGACCCTGAAGGAGCTTGCCTCCGAGCTCGACCCGCGCCGCTTCTGGCAGGTGCATCGCGGAACGATCGTCAACGTGGCCGCCATCGCCTCCGTGTCGAGCGACGCCTTCGGCAGGCGCGAGATCGCCATCAAGGACCGGCCCGAGAAGCTCGAGGTGAGCCGCACCTTCGCGCACCTCTTCAAGTCTTCCTGAGGAAGGGGCGAGGTAGGCACGAGGCACGAGGAGAAGCCGGATTCTCTCGCGCCTCGCGCCTCGTCCCTGTTTCCTCCGTATCATGTCGTCATGATCTACGAGCTCCCCGGCCGCAAGCCCATCCTGAGGGGCGACTACTATGTCGCCCCCAACGCCGCCGTGATCGGCACGGTGGTGATGGAGCATGGCTCCAGCGTGTGGTGGAACGTGACCATCCGCGGCGACAGCGACGTGATCACCCTGGGCGAGAACGTGAACGTCCAGGACGGCAGCGTGGTCCACGCCGACGAAGGCACGCCGGTCATGCTCCACCGCAACGTGAGCATCGGCCACCTGGTGATGCTCCACGGTTGCACCGTCCACGAGAACTCCCTCGTGGGCATCGGCGCTATCGTCCTGAACCGCGCGGTGATCGGGAAGAACTGCCTCATCGGCGCCGGCTCGCTCATCCCGGAGGGCAAGGTGATCCCGGACGGCTCCCTGGTGCTCGGCGTGCCGGGCAAGGTGTTCCGGGCGATGACGCCCGAGGACATCGCGTTGAACTCGTGGATCGCGAACCACTATGT
>JBKJYC010000213.1:0-3411 GCA_046715885.1 Usitatibacter sp. | reverse complement strand
GTCGGAAAGTGCGCGGGCACCCAGTCGACAATCACGCCGATGCCGTGCTGGTGCAACTCGTCGACCATCGCCATGAAATCTTCGGGCGCGCCGTAGCGTGTGGTCGGTGTGAAGTAGCCGGTGACCTGATAGCCCCACGAGCCGTAGAAAGGATGTTCAGTGACCGGCATCAGCTCCACGTGCGTGAAGCCGAGCTCCTTGCAGTAACGCGCCAGCGGCTCGGCGATCTCGTGATAGCCCGGCAAACCGCTCTCGCGCTCGAGGCGCCACGATCCTAGGTGCACCTCGTAGACCGAGCAGGGCGCGTCGAGCGCATTGTGGCGCGCGCGCTCGGCCATCCATTTCGCGTCGTTCCAGTGGTACTCGAGCGTCCAGGCGCGCGACGCCGTCGCCGGCGGCCTCTCGTTCCAGGTCGCGAACGGGTCCGCCTTCTCGTGGATGCTGCCGTCCTGCGCCAGGATGCGGTACTTGTAGGCGTGGCCGCGCTCGACGCCGGGGACGTGGCGCTCCCAGATGCCCGAGCCGTCCCAACGCGGCCCCATGGGGTTGGCCTCGGGATCCCAGTCGTTCCAGTCGCCGATGACGGACACCGACCGTGCACTCGGCGCCCAGACGGCAAAGTGGCCGCCGCCCGAACCGTCGCCGTCCAGGTGGCACCCCAGCTTGTGGTGCAGCCCGGAGTGGATACCTTCGCGGAAGAGATGCACGTCGTGCCCGGTGAGCACGTGCGCGTCCGGTCCGGTCATCGCAGGTGATGGAGCTGCTGTCCGAGCATCTCCGGGGTGATGAGGGTCACGCCCTTGGCGGTGACGTGGAAGCGCTGGCGGTCCTCCTCGAGGTCGTGCCCCGCGCGCAGGCCGTCGGGAATGCGCGTGCCCTTGTCGATCACGACGCGCTTCAGCTGCGCATTGCGGCCGATCTCCACGTTGGGGAGGATCACCGCCTCCTCGATCGCGCAGTAGTCCTGCACGCGCACGCTGGAGAAGAGCAGCGACTGGCGCACCGTGGAGCCGCTGACGATGCAGCCCCCGGAGACGAGGGAATCGACGGCGCAGCCGCGCCGGCCGTCGGTGTCGAACACGAACTTCGCGGGCGGAAGCTGCTCCTGGTAGGTCCAGATCGGCCAGTCCTGGTCGTAGAGGTCGAGCGCCGGCGTGACGCGCGTGAGCTCGATGTTCGCGTCCCAGAAGGCGTCGATGGTGCCCACGTCGCGCCAGTAGGGCTCGCCATCGTTCAGCTGCGCGCAGCTGTCGCGCAGGCGATGGGCCCACACGCTGCCCTTCGCCGCCACCAGTCGCGGGATGATGTCGGCGCCGAAATCGTGGTCCGAGGTCTCGTCGTCGGCGTCGCGGATGACCTGGTCGTAGAGGAACTGGGCGTTGAAGACGTAGATCCCCATGCTGGCGAGAACGCGGCCGGCATTCCCCGGAATCGTCTTCGGATTCCCCTTGGGCTTCTCCTGGAAGCCGGTCACGCGGTATTGCTCATCGACCTCCATCACGCCGAAGCTCGCCGCCTCCGACACCGGGACCTCCACGCAGCCCACCGTCATGTCCGCGCGGCGCGAGACGTGCTCGTCGATCATGCGCGCGTAATCCATCTTGTAGACGTGGTCGCCGGCGAGCACCAGGACGATCTTCGGGTCGTGGCGGCGCAGGATGTCGAGGTTCTGGTAGAGGGCGTCGGCGGTGCCCCTGTACCAGTCCGCCGTGATGCGCTGCTGGGCGGGAAGCAGCTCGATGAACTCGTTGAAACGCCCGTCGAGGAACGACCACCCGCGTTGCAAGTGGTGGATCAGGCTTTGCGCCTTGTATTGCGTGGCGATGCCGATGCGGCGGATTCCCGAGTTGAGGCAGTTGGAGAGCGCGAAGTCGATGATGCGGAACTTGCCGCCGAACGGCACCGCGGGCTTGGCGCGCCAATCGGTGAGCGGTCCCAGGCGCGAGCCGCGCCCGCCGGCCAGGATGATGGCGAGCGTCTGCTTGGCCAGGTGCGCCATCGACGGGCCATCGGCCACGTATTGCTTGTACACCCCGTAGCCCGCTTGCGCGTCGCCGACCAGTCCTGCCGTGGGGCCTCCCATGAATCTCCTCGAGCCTCTGTTTTGTCGATCTGCTCACCGCGACATGCAAGATCGGAGCCAACGGGGTGCGCAGGGGCGAAGCGGGATCGGTAGAATCGAAGCTGTGCAATAAACCCTACCCGCGTTGTAAAACCTTCTCCAGCGATGTCCCCGCGAGTTCTTTTCGTCACCTCCGAATGCGCGCCGTGGAGTAAGACCGGCGGACTGGCCGATGTTTCCGCATCGTTGCCCGCCGCGCTTCGAAGTATCGGCGTCGATGTGCGCGTGCTTACGCCAGTTTATTCGGGAATGCCGGATCCCACCGGACCAGTTGTGGCGCGAGTTCCCGCACGCGCCGATTTGCCCGATGCGCGCGTGGTGGAATCGCAGTTGCCCAACGGCGTTCCGGCGATGCTGGTCGAGTGCGCGCCGCTTTACGCGCGTCGAGGCGGGCCGTACCAGGACGTCGACGGCACCGAATGGCCCGACAACGCGCTGCGCTTCGCCCAGCTCGCACGCGTCGCGGCGCTAGTGGCCTCGGGCAACGCCGCTGCCCGTTGGAAGCCGGAGGTCATCCATGGCAATGACTGGCAGGGCGCGCTGGCGCCCGTCTATCTGCGCTACGGCGCGCCGCCGCGCGCCGCATCGCTGCTGACCATCCACAACCTCGCTTTTCAGGGAGTTTTCCCGGCGCACGTGGCATCCGAGATCGGGCTGCCACCCGAGAGCTTTGCGGAGGTGCTCGAGTTCTATGGCCAGAGCTCGTTCCTGAAGGGCGGCCTGGTCACGGCGGGCGCCATCACTACGGTGAGCCCGACTTATGCGCGCGAGATCCAGACCGAAGAGCTGGGTATGGGGCTGGCCGGAGTGCTTCGAGCTCGCAGCGCCGAGCTGCACGGCATCCTGAACGGGATCGACACGCACGCGTGGGACCCGGCCCGCGACGCGCACCTGGCATCCCGCTACGACGCCCGCTCCCTCGAGCGCAAGCGTGGCAACAAGCAGGCGCTCCACGCGCGTTGCGGATGGCCAGACGATGACGCACCGCTCTTGGGCCTGGTGAGCCGGCTCACGCACCAGAAAGGCATCGACCTGGTCCTGGCGGCCGCGCCGCAGCTGCAGGCGCGCGGCGCGCGGCTGGTGATCCTGGGGTCGGGAGACCCGGCGCTGGAAGCGGGCGTCGTGGACCTCGCCCGGTCGCGCAGCGCTTTCGCCTGGGCGCGCATCGGCTTCGACGAGCCGCTCGCGCACCTCATCGAAGGCGGCGCGGACCTCTTCCTCATGCCGTCGCGTTTCGAGCCGTCCGGCATGAACCAGATGTACAGCCAGCGCTACGGCACCCCGCCCGT
>JBKJYC010000212.1:0-4064 GCA_046715885.1 Usitatibacter sp. | reverse complement strand
GCAGACGCAGCCGCCGCACTTCGTGATCGACGCGGACTGGCAGAAGCGCAAGGGCCAGTGGGACCCGGTGCGCGTCTGGGCGATCGGCCAGGCGCTGGCGGCGCAGGAGCTGATCGACGTGCTGCTGGACCCCAAGCGCAGCCGCGACGGGCTCTTCCCCGAGCTGGTGGTGTTCGACTGCCACTCGTGCCACCACTCCATGCAGGACATCCGCTGGACGCCGCGCCTGGGCATCGGCCCGGGCCGCATCCGCCTGAACGATGCCAACCTGCTGATGCTCAGACAAGTGGTGCGGCGCACCTTCCCCCAGGACGAGAAGAACTACAACGACCTCGTCGCCGCGCTGCACCGCGCCATCGGCGGGGACGGCGGCGACGCGCTCGACGCCGCGAGGAGGCTGCGCGCGGGCCTCGACATCACCATCCGCAAGCTCGCCACCCACAGCTTCACCAGCGAGGACCTGCGCGCGATGCTGAACGGGCTGATCGAGGACGGGCTCGCGGGCCAGTACAGCGACTACCAGGGCGCCGAGCAGGCCACGATGGCGATGGGCAGCGTGATGAACTTCCTCGCCAAGCGCGGCGAGCTGCAGGGCGTGCGCGAGGCCAACCGCGCCCTGGACCGGCTGCACGAGGCGGTCAAGGACGACGAGAAGTACCAGCCGCAGCGCTTCCGCGCGGCCCTGGCAGAGCTGAAGAAAACCGTTTCGAGGTAACGACCATGACCGCATTCGACGCACGGACCGAGTTCCGCTGGTACAAGATCGGCATCATCGGCTCGGGCCCCGCAGGACTCTCGGCGGCCGCGCACGCCGCGGAGCTGGGCGTGTCGCACATCCTGTTCGAGGCCGAGGAGCACGCGTCGAACACGATCTACAAGTACCAGAAGGGCAAGCACGTGATGGCCGAGCCGGGCATCCTGCCGCTGCGCAGCCCGATGCAGTTCCAGGCCGGCAAGCGCGAGGAGATCCTCGGCGCCTGGGACGAGGGTCTCACCAAGCACAAGGTCAACATCAAGTACAAGACCGAGGTGATCGGCATCGAGGGCACCGACAACTCCTTCCAG
The DNA here is from genome assembly GCA_046715885.1 of Usitatibacter sp. Classification (GTDB taxonomy): domain Bacteria; phylum Pseudomonadota; class Gammaproteobacteria; order Burkholderiales; family Usitatibacteraceae; genus Usitatibacter. The sequence continues at coordinate 2,999 of JBKJYC010000212.1, read as the reverse complement.
GTGAAGACCAAGTCGGGCGAGTCCTTCTTCTGCCGCAAGATCATCGTGGCCATCGGCCTGCAGGGGAACCTGCGCAAGCTGGGCACGGCGGGCGAGGACCTGGAGCAGGTGCAGTACCAGCTCGACGACCCCAAGGCCTACGAGGACGAGACCATCGTCGTGGTGGGCGCGGGCGACGCGGCGATCGAGAACGCGATCGCCCTGGCCGAGCAGAACCGCGTGGTCATGATCAACCGCAGCGAGGAGTTCGCGCGCTGCAAGGAAGGCAACCTCACGCTGGTGCTCTCGGCCATCAAGGACGGCAAGATCGAGTGCCGCTACGGCTCATCGCCCACGTCGGTGGAGCTCACCGGCGGCGACCCGCCGCTCAAGTTCTCCATCAAGACGCCGGATGGCCCGGACATCATCGAGGCCCACCGGGTGATCGCGCGCCTGGGTGCGACGCCGCCGAGGAAGCTGGTGGAGGGTTTCGGCATCAAGTTCCCGCGCCCCGACCCCACCGCGATTCCCGAGCTCTCGGACAAGTACGAATCGAACGTGCCGGGCATCTACATCATCGGCGCGCTCGGCGGCTACCCGCTGATCAAGCAGGCGATGAACCAGGGCTTCGAGACGGTCGAATACGCCCTGGGCAAGTTCATCGAGCCCGCGGACGAGCCGCTGCTCGCCGCCAAGTTCCAGAGCTTCTCCAAGACGATGAAGGTGGGGCAGGTGCTGGACGTGATTCACGAGGGTGTGCCGCTGCTGAAGACTTTGAACCGCCTGCAGCTGCGCGAGTTCGTGCTGGAGAGCGAGCTGAGGGCGCCCAAGCAGGGTGAGATCGTCTTCCAGAGGAACGATTACACCAATTCGTTCTACATGATCGTGGGCGGCACGGTCGAGGTCGAGGTGCTCGAGGACAACAAGCACAAGGGCTGGTTTCCGATCCCCGCCGGGCAGTTCTTCGGCGAGCTGGGACTGATCTCCGGGCGCCGGCGCTCCAGCACGGTGCGCGCGGGGCCCAACTGCGTGCTCCTCGAGGCGCCACGCCGTCCGATGTTGAAGCTCGTCGCCAACCAGGACGCGGTGAGGAAGACGATCGACGAGGTCTTCCTGCAGCGCGCGGTGCGCACCTACCTCGCCCCGATGCTCCCGCAGGCCGAGCTGGACGAGTTGATTACCGGCGGCGTGCAGGTGAAGAAGTACGGCGGCGGCGAGATCCTGTTCAAGGAAGGTGACGCGCCCGACGGCGTGTACCTCATCCGGCGCGGCTCGGTGATGATTTCGCGCGCCATCGCCGGACGCGAAGTGGTGCTCTCCTACCTCTCCGCGGGCAACTACGTGGGCGAGATGGCGCTGCTCACCGACCAGCCGCGCTCGGCCACCGTGAAGGCCGCGGTGACGACGGAGGCGGTGATCCTCGATTCCGCCACGTTCAAGCGCGTGGTCGGGCGCAACCCGAAGTGGCGCGAGGAGATGGAGTCGCGTTTCCTCGACCGCCTGCGCATGAACGCCGCGATGGAAAGCGCCCCGGATCCGGGCAACATCATCGCGTTCCTGCTGGCGCAGGGCGTGGGCGAGGCGACCGACGTGCTGCTGATCGACGAGTCTCTGTGCGTGCGCTGCGACAACTGCGAGAAGGCCTGCGCGGACGTCCATGACGGCACCTCGCGCCTGAACCGCGAGGCGGGTCCCACCTTCGCCGAGATCCACGTGCCGACCTCCTGCCGGCATTGCGAGCACCCGCATTGCATGAAGGACTGCCCGCAGGATGCGATCCACCGCAGCCCGAACGGCGAGGTGTTCGTGAACGACACCTGCATCGGCTGCGGCAACTGCGAGAAGAACTGCCCCTACGGCGTGATCCAGCTGGCGCCCGTGGACCCGAAGCGCCGGCGCCCGAGCCTGTTTTCGTGGCTGGTGCTCGGCCTGGGGTCGGAGCCGGGGCGCGAGCCCAAGCCGAAGTCCAAGGAGATCCCGAAGAAGGCGGTCAAGTGCGACATGTGCAAGGACCTGCCCGGCGGCGCCGCTTGCGTGCGCGCATGCCCGACCGGGGCCGCCCTTCGCGTTTCGCCCGAGTCCTTCCTCACCTACACCGAGACCGCGGAGCAGTAGGACTGAAACCGTGTTCCCTTCGCTTTTGACCTAGTGCTTCGCTTCCCCGATATGGCGATCGAGGTCGGGGTCGCGCAGGTGGTTGGCGGCATTCCAGCGAATGACCATCAGCATGGTGCCGGCGACGAACGCCCCGAAGAGCACGATGATCATGTTGATGGGGAGGTTCATCTTGATCATCAGCGCGTAGATCGCCAGCATCACCAGGATGCTGATGTTCTCGTTGAAGTTCTGCACCGCGATGGAATGCCCCGCCGAGAGCAGCACGTGGCCGCGGTGCTGCAGCAGCGCGTTCATGGGAACGACGAAGTAGCCGGCGAGGGCGCCCACCAGCATCAGCATGAAGTACACGGCGGGCAGCCATTGCATCCACACCAGCAGCATCGTGAAGAGGCCCATGGCCACGCCTACCGGCAGGACCTTGAGCGACTTCTTGAGGGGCACGAACTTCGCCGCCAGCACCGCGCCCACGGCGATGCCGATCGCGGAGACGCCCAGCAGGATCGAGGCGCGGTCGAGCGCCATGTTCAGCTGCTTCTCGGCCCACTTCAGCGTGATGAACTGCAGCGTCGCCCCGGCGCCCCAGAAGAGCGTGGTGACGGCGAGCGAGATCTGGCCCAGCTTGTCCTTCCAGAGCGGGCGGAAGCAGTGCGAGAAATCCACCAGCAGCCGCACGGGATTGCGCTCCTGGTGCGGGTAGCGCGCGCCGGTGTCGGGGATGAGCAGGTTGAAGCTTGCCGCGAGGACGTAGGCCACCGCGATGAAGATGATCGCCGCCTCGGGCGCGGTGTCCACGGGAGTATCGAGGTAGGGGAAGTCGAACTTCAGCAGCCGGTCGGAGACCTCGGGGGCGATCAGGACGCCGCCCAGCACCGTTCCCAGCACGATCGAGCCCACCGTGAGGC
>JBKJYC010000211.1:0-4457 GCA_046715885.1 Usitatibacter sp. | reverse complement strand
TAGTACTGCGCCGCCCACATCTGGTGCTGCCCCACGTCGGAAGTGACATACGCCTCGCCGCCGGTGACCTCGTAGAGCTTCTCGATCACGTACTGCGGCTTGATCAGCTCCGACTTGCGGTTGTACCGGAGGCAATCCTTGGCGCGCCACTCGTCGATCTGCTTCCACCAGGCGGCGAGCGCCGCCCCATCCGGACGCGCGGTGCCGGCCTTCAGCTGCGCCAGCATCTCCGTGACCACTTCCTTCACACCGCCGACGATCGGCACGTCGACCTTCACGCGCTTGGAGATCGACGACGGATCCACGTCGATGTGGATGATCTTGCGCGTCGGATTGCCGGCGGCGAAATGGATGGGATTTCCGATGACGCGGTCGTCGAACCGCGCACCGATGGCGAGGAGGACGTCGCAGGTCTGCATCCCCATGTTCGCTTCCACCGTGCCGTGCATGCCGAGCATGCCGACGAACTGCTTGTCCGTGGCAGGATACGAGCCCAGGCCCATGAGCGTGTTGGTGACAGGGAACTCGAGCATCCTCGCCAGCTCCGTCACCTCGACCGAGGCGTTGCCCAGGATGGCGCCGCCGCCCACGTAGATCATCGGACGTCGGGCTTGCAGCAGTAGCGCCATCGCCTTCTTGATCTGCCCGGCGTGGCCCTTCACCACCGGGTTGTACGAGCGCATGTGCACCTTGTCCGGGTAGTGGAAGCGCGTCGGCTGCGACGACACGTCTTTCGGGATATCTACCAGCACCGGCCCAGGCCGACCCGTGGTCGCCACATGGAAGGCCTTCTTGATCGTGATCGCCAGCTCGTTCACGTCCTTCACGAGGAAGTTGTGCTTCACGCACGGGCGCGTGATGCCGACCGTGTCGCACTCCTGGAACGCGTCCTCGCCGATGGCGCGGGTCGGGACCTGGCCGGAAATGATCACCATCGGGATCGAATCCATGTAGGCCGTGGCGATGCCGGTGACCGCGTTGGTGACGCCGGGCCCGCTTGTGACCAGGGCGACCCCGGGCTTGCCCGTGGCGCGCGCATAGCCGTCGGCCGCGTGCAGCGCGCCCTGCTCGTGGCGGACCAGGATGTGCTTGAGCTTGTCCTGCTGGGACAACGCGTCGTAGATGAACAGGACCGCCCCGCCCGGATAGCCGAAGACGTACTCCACCCCCTCGGCCTGCAGGCTGCGGATGACGACTTCGGCGCCGGTGAGGGTTTCACCGGTTTCCGCGAGAGGGGGGGGTTTGAGTTCCATGGCTAAGGCCTTGTAAATCGAGCGATTTCGCTTGGGGAACCTAGGAATCTAGCGGCTCGCTCCCCATTGGTCAAGCTGGAATCATGCCCGCGATCGGCGCGGGCATTTCACCGGCCGCCGCGGAGCGGTTTGCTACCATGCGCGCACCGGATCGGAGACCCCAAACTGGCCACCCAGAAGGAGCTGTCGGACTTCCTCGCCCAGGTCGAAAGGCGCGCGTTCAAGCAAGCCGTCTTCGCCGTGCACGACGACCAGTCCGCGCTCGACATCGTCCAGGATGCGATGCTGCGACTCGCCGAGAGCTATTCCGCGCGCCCGCCCGCCGAGCTGCCGCTTCTTTTCCAGCGCATCCTCCAGAATGCGATCCGGGACTATTTCCGCCGCCAGAAGGTCCGCAGCACCTGGACCACGCTGCTCTCGAGCTTCGGCATCGGCGGCGACGACGACGTCGATCCGCTCGACACCATGGAGGTCGACGACCTCTCCAACGTGCCGGCATCCCCGGCCGATCGCCTGGAGCAGTCGCAGGTGATGGCGATCATCGAGGAAGCGGTGAAGGCCCTGCCCGGGCGTCAACGCGAGGCGTTTCTTCTGCGTTACTGGGAAGAACTCGATGTGAGCGAAACGGCCAAGGCCATGGGGTGCTCGGAAGGCAGCGTGAAGACGCACTGCTCCCGTGCTACGCACGCGTTGGCGAAAGTATTGCGATCTAAAGGCATAACTTTATGAATGAAAAGGAATTTGGAGCCAAGCTCAAGCCTTGGCTGGAACGCTCGGCGGGTGCGGTCGGCGAGCTGCAGGCCACGCGCCTGAAGGCCGCGCGCCTGAGGGCGCTGGACGCCTATCGCGAACCGGTGAATCTGTTCGGACTGGTCACCGTGAGCGGAGGCGTGGCGGAAAGCGCTCGTTATACCGTTTTCCAGCGAGCCCTCATGTTCCTGCCCGTCGTGGGCCTGGTAGTGGCGCTCGCCCTGCAGTCCCCCGACGCCGAGACGGACTTGGGCGAGCTCGACGCGCAGCTGCTCTCCCAGGAGCTGCCACCGGACGCCTTCATCGACCAGGAATTCCGCTCTTGGCTCGGCAAATCCTCGGGCTGATCGCGGCGCTCGCCGTCGCCGGTGCCGCGCTCGCCGCCGGGCCTGACCGCGACCTGCGCACCCCGCAGACGCGCTGGGACCGGCTGGCGCCTGAGGACCAACGCGTTCTCGGCCCGCTGGCGCCCGAATGGGACCAGCTTCCGGGCTACCAGCAGCAGCGCCTGCAATCGGCGGCGAAGCAGTATCCCAAGATGCAACCGATCCAGCGCGAGCGCTTCCAGGAGCGCCTGCACGACTGGGCCCGCATGTCGCCCGACCAGCGCAAGGCCGCCCGTGAGACATTCCAGGGCATGCGCAAGCTCCCGCCGGAGAAGCAGCACGAGCTGCGCGAGCGCTGGCTGCAGAAGCGCGAGTCGGATTCGCCCGACACCCAGCGGGCCGGGCCGTCGAAACCGCAACAGTGATGGCGGCAGCCGCGCGCCGCGTCCCTGGAATTTCACGCCGCCTCGCCTCGGGGGTCTACGAGCTGCTCATCCTCGCTGCCGTCGTGTTGATCGCGACCTTCCCCTTTCTCGCCATCCTCGGCGACGCCACGGTGGGCTGGAAACGCCACCTGCTCCAGGCGTGGGTACTGTCGGTCGTGGGCGCCTACCTGGTCGGCTTCTGGACGCGCGGCGGCCAGACGCTCGCAATGAAGACATGGCGAATCCGCTTGGTGCGGGACGATGGCGGTGCGGTTGGAACCGCGCGTGCCGTGCACAGGTATCTCCTCGCAGTGCTCGGCACGGCCGCCCTGGGACTCGGGTTCCTGTGGGCCTTGTTCGATCGCGACCGGCAGTTCCTCCACGATCGGCTTGCCGGCACGGCGCTCGTATCAGCGGAGTAACCCTGCGCCCGCCTACCTCCGCTCCGCCCGCATCAACCCACCCGCAGCGACGGCCATGAAGATCGCCGTCGGCAGCGCGGCTGAAAAGAACGCCGGCCAGTCGTTCAGCAGGCCCACATGGGAGAAAAGCCTTCCGGCGAAGTGAAACCCCAGCCCCAGGAGGATGCCCAGGACGATCTTCGCTCCAACCCCGCCGGCGCGCGCTGAAGTAAGGGCGAACGGGATGGCGAGCACCATCATCACCACGGCGGCGAGCGGATAGAGGAGCTTGTTCCAGAACGCAATCTCATAGCGCGTGGTGTTCTGCCGGTTGTCGCGCAGGTGGTCGATGTAGGAACGCAGGTTCACCGCCGACATGCGTTCCGGCACGATCTTCAGCACCGAGAGGATGTCGGGCGTGAGCACCGAGCTCCACAGGAGCGTGGGCAGCTTCTCCAGCACCGCGTTGTCGCCCTCGAAGCGCGTGAGCTCGACGTTCGCGAGATTCCAGCGGTTCTGCCCCTGGTAGGTCCCGCTCTCCGCGCGGCTGATCGAGGCCAGCCGGTGCGCGCGATCGAACTCGTAGATCCTCAGGTTGAGCAAGGTCGTGTCGGGTGTCACGTCCTGGATGTTCACGAAGCTGCGGTCGTCCTTCACCCAGAATCCCGAGCGGAACTCGCGCGCCACGATCGACTTCGTGGCCTTCAGCCGCAGGCCCTTGGCCGCCTCCTCCGTCTGCGGGGCCACGAACTCCCCGGCGACGAAAGTCGCCACGGCCACCACCAGCCCGGCGCCGGCGACGTGGAGGGCCAGCTGCAGCAGCGACAGCCCGGCCGAGCGCATCACGGTGAGCTCCGATTGCTCGGCCATGCGCGCCAGCGCGAAGAGCGTTCCTATCAGCGCGGCCGCGGGCATCAGCACGTACGCGTGGGAAGGCAGCGACAGCGCCACGTAGCCGAGCATCGCGGTGAGGCGGTAGTTGCCGCGCCCCAGGTCGTCCAGCTCGCGGATCAGGTCGAAGAAGAAGAAGAGCGCGAGCAGTGCGGCAAGCACCAGCAGGCTGGTGAGCAGGATCTCGCGGGCGAAATACCGGAACAGCATCAGCCGCGCTTCGCGTCCAGGAGTTCCTCCAGCCTTCTCGAATGGGTTTCCGCGCCTGACCCGATGGTATCGGGTTGCGCCGACGGACTCGGCCAAATACCAACGCCAGCAGTGGGATTTTACCCCGCGGAAGCGAGCGGGTAGAGTCCGGGGCAAGCCCCTAGAAAAATAGACACGCCGAGGAGAAAGTGGATCCCAACC
>JBKJYC010000210.1:0-5795 GCA_046715885.1 Usitatibacter sp. | reverse complement strand
AAGCGGCGATCAAGACGATCAACCGCTGGATCCTCTGCACGTATCCGCTCCCCACGCCTTCAACGGCGCCCGAGGACCAGTGCCGCCGCCCGGCGAACCCGAGCGAGTGGCAGGGCACCGCCGCGGCGCTGATCAAGGCGTACTACGGCGGCGACGGCCTGCCCAACGCGACGTTCTCGGACACGTTCGTGCCCGAGGGCTGGCAGTCCGCGGGCCAGTCCACGCTCTACGAGAACGTGATCCGCCCGTCGTGCCGCACCTGCCACATCATGCGCGGCAGCGGCGGCAATTCGGACATCGACTTCACGACGTTCGCCAAGTTCCAGGGCTACACCGACCGCATCAAGGCCCACGTCCTCGAGCGCGGCAACATGCCGCTCGCGAAGATCGTGTTCGACGATTATTACATCGGCCCGGGCCCGCAGAGCAAGGCGACCTTCCTGTCCTCCCAGGGCGTCGCATCGCGCGACGCCGCGGGCGCGCCGCTGCGCCCCGGCCGTCCCATCGCCAATCCAGGCGTGCCACGCGTGGTTCCCGTGGGTGCCTCGACTCTGACCGGGCAGGACAGCCTCTTCGCCAGCACCTACGCGTGGACGCTCGTCTCCGGCCCGGCAGGAGGTGGCTCGATCACCAATGCCACGTCCGTCACGCCGACGTTCACGGCCACACTGCCGGGAAGCTATGTGGTGCAGCTCGTGGTGGCGGGCAACAACCTCACCAGCGCGCCTGTACAGACCACCGTGGTCGCCAGCAGCACCCTCGCGCCGGCGCCGGCGGCCCTCCGCTTCTCCAACATCAAGAACGTGCTTCAGGCCGCGGGCTGCACCAACTGCCACAGCCCGGCAGGCACGCTGCCGCGGCCGCCGCTCTTCTACACTGACGAGGACCGCAACGGCGACGGCATCGTCGGCGACGCGACCGACGACCTCTGGTACTACACCGAGGTGCGCGGCCGCGTGAACTTCACCGAGCTCGCGGCCAGCCCGATCCTGCGCAAGCCCTCGGGCAACCATCACGGCGGCCAGTTGATCGGCGGCTTCGACGACAGCCAGGTGCCGGGAGATACCCGGCGGCGGCACTACGACCTGTTCCTCAACTGGATCCTGAACGGCGCGCCTCGATAACTCGACGCGTTCAATAGAAAAAGCCGCCCCGAGAGGGCGGCTTTTTCCTTTCCCGGTGTGGGATCGGCGCCCTAGTACCCGCGCCGCGGTCCCGAGTAGTCGCTCTTCGGGAAGACGAAGGGCGGCTGCCGGCCCACCAGCGTCTCGACCAGCATGAGTTCCTGGTCGGTGTGGTTCACGAACGGCGCGGGGCGGATGTTGCGGCCGGACTGCTCGTTGGGAAGGATGTAGAGCGGGCGGTCGTGGTGCTTGGCCGCCACCGTTTCCCTGCTCTGGGGATCGTTCACCGCGGAGACGTCGGCCACGCCATAGCACGTGCAGAAGTACGTCTGGTCGGGATCGGCCTCCATGTACACGCCGGTGCCGCGTATGCCGATGGAGGCGATGCGCGTGGTGAGCTGCACCGGACGGCGGCTCGGAAAAACCGAGAGCAGCTTTCCGGTGAGCAGCTTGATGCCCGAGACCACGAGCGAATCCGAGGGCGGCGATTCCACCACCACCTGGCTGTCGGGACGCAGGATGAATGCGCTCTGGCCCACCGCATAGACGATCTCGCCGTTACGTCCGGTCTGGATCGTCGAGCCCCCGCCGACCTTCGAGTCGGGCGTGGCGGCTTGCCCGTTGATCAGTACCTGCCCATTGACGCGGTAGACCGATTTCCCCGTGGGCAACCGCGAAGGGGCGCTTCCCAGCACCTGCGCGAGGGCCTCGATGCCAGAGCCCGAGAACATGCCCGCGGCGAGCGCCTGGATCAGCCAGCGGCGCCGAGGATCCTCGGCTTCACCCCATCGTTTCATGCGCTTGTCCTTGTTGATGTTCGAGTTGGTACGGACCGACCCTTCCCGTGGATGCCGCCATTATTGCAGGGTCCACGCCCGAAGCCCAATGCCGCAGATTACGCTTGACGAATGACCCGCGGTCATTTATCGTCCTGGTGGACTGACCCGGAGTCATTTATGCGCTTGAAGCAAAGGGCCGTGGCCGTGGCCGACAAGGAGGAGCGCCGCAACGCGATCCTCGATGCGGCCGAGGCGCTCTACGTCGAGCATCCCGGGCGCATGGCCAACATGTCCGAGGTGGCCGAGGTCGCGGGCCTGGCCAAGGGCACCGTGTACCTGTATTTCCCCAGCAAGGAGGAGATGCTCCTGGCACTCCACGAGCGCCAGGTCGCGCATTTCTTCGTCGAGCTCACGAAAAAGGTGAGCGGCCCGGGTCCGCTGGATTTCGACAAAGTCTTCGAGATCACCAGCCGTTACCTGATCCGCGTGCCCGGCTACCTCGCTCTCACCAGCCGTTGCTTCGGCCTCATGGACCGCGAGATCCCCGACGAGACCGTGCTCGCCTTCAAGGCGCGCGTGGGCCAGGCGCTGGTCGTCGCGGGCGCCGGCCTCGAGCGCCACTTCCCCGCGCTCTCCCCTGGCGACGGCGTCACGATCCTGTTGCACAGCTACGGCCTGATCGTGGGACTGTGGCAGCTGCTGCATCCCAACGAGCGCTTCGGCGCGGCGATGAACAAGCCGGAGCTGCGCATGCTCAAGCGCGACTACGAGCGCGAGATCGAGCGCGCGCTGCGCGCGCGCTGGGCCGGCATGACCGGCGGCGCCGCGGACGCCGCCGTTCCCGCCGCGAAGAGGAGATCCAAATGAACAGGATGCTGCTCGGCACCCTCGCCCTCACCCTCGCGTTCACCCTCGCCGGCTGCGGCAACGGGAAGGCGGTTACCGAGCCCGTGCGCCCGGTCCTCACCCAGAAGGTCGCTGCGGGCGCAGCTGCGACGCGCGACGTGTATTCGGGCGAGGTGCGCGCGCGCCACGAGGCCGACCTCGGCTTCCGTGTCGCCGGCAAGATCGTCGCGCGCACGGTCGATGCGGGCGCGCGCGTGGCAAAAGGCCAGGTGCTGGCACGCCTGGACCCCGAGGACGCGCGCCTCGCCGCCGAGGGCGCCCGCGCCCAGCTCGCCGCCGCCGAGGGCGACCTGGCGCTCGCGAAGTCGGAGCTCGAGCGCCACGCCGACCTCCTCGCGAAGAGGTTCATCAGCGCCTCGGCGTTCGATGCGAAGAAGAACGCGTTCAATGCTTCGCAGGCGCGCTTCGAGCAGATGAAGTCGCAGTCCGCGATCTCGGCCAACCAGGCCGCGTACACGACGCTCTTCGCCGACGCCGGGGGCGTGGTGACGGCGGTCCACGCGGAGCCCGGGCAGGTGGTCGCCCCGGGCCAGCCGGTGCTCAAGCTCGCGCGCTCCGGGGAGAAGGAGGTCGTCGTCAACGCGCCCGAAGGCCAGCTGGGGCGATTCCGGGTGGGTGAAGACGTGGCGCTCTCGCTGTGGGCGGAGCCCGGCAAGTCCTTCCGCGGACGCATCCGCGAGGTGGCCGGCGGCGCCGATCCGGTGACGCGGACGTACCAGGTGAAAGTCTCCGCGCTCGATCCCCCCGCGAGCGCGCAGATCGGCATGACCGCGAGCGTGCACTTCCAGCCCGCGCTCGACGCGGCCCTGGTCCTGCTGCCGTTGAGCGCCATCGCCGGCGAGCGCGGCGCGCCCGCCGTTTGGATCGTCGACCCGAAGACCAGCAAAGTGCAGCTGCGCCGCGTGAAAGTGGGCCAGTTCCGAGAGGACGGCGCCACCATCCTGGAGGGGCTGGCCCCGGGCGAGATCGTGGTCACCGCGGGCGTGCACAAGCTGCGCGCCGAGCAGCTGGTGCGCGTGTCGGAGACGATCGCGCCGGTCGCCGTGCGCGAGCTCGCGCACGCCTACTGAGGCGGTCCCATGACCAAGCGGTTCAACCTCTCCGAATGGGCGCTCGCGCACCAGGCCCTGGTGCTCTTCTTCATGATCGTGCTCGCGGTGACCGGGGTCGGCTCCTACCTGCGCCTGGGCCAGGCCGAGGACCCGGACTTCACCTTCAAGCTGATGGTCGTGCGCACCATCTGGCCCGGCGCCTCCGCCGACGAGGTCGAGCGCCAGCTCACCGACAGGATCGAGAAGAAGCTGCAGGAGACGCCACGCCTGGACTTCCTGCGCAGCTACTCGAAGCCGGGCGAATCCGTGGTGTTCGTCTTCGTGAAGGACTCGGCGCGGCCCGACGAGATCAAGGACACGTGGTACCAGGTGCGCAAGAAAGTTGGGGACATCCGCGGCACGCTCCCGCAGGGCGTAGTGGGCCCTTTCTTCAACGACGAGTTCGGCGACACCTTCGGCAACATCTACGCCGTCACCGGCGACGGCTTCACCTACGCGCAGCTGAAGGAAACCGCGGACCGCATCCGCAACCAGCTGCTGCGCGTGAAGGACGTGGCCAAGGTGGAGCTGATCGGCGAGCAGGACGAGAAGATCTACGTGGAGCTCGCCAACGCGAAGCTCGCCACCTTCGGCATCGAGCCCGCCGTGGTCTTCGCTGCGCTCCAGCAGCAAAACGCGGTGAGCGCCACCGGCAGCTTCGAGACGCCCACGGATCGCATCTACATCCGCGCCACCGGCGCGCTCGATTCGGTCTAGAGCGTGAAACAGATCGCCATCCGCGCCAACGGCCGGCTCCTGCGCCTGGGCGACATCGCCAGCGTCACGCGCGGCTTCGCCGACCCGCCGCAGCCCAAGATGCGCTACCTGGGCCGCGATGCGCTCGGCATCGCCGTCTCCATGGTGCCGCGCGGCGACATCATCGCGCTCGGCAAGGCGCTCGACGCCGAGACCGGCCGCATCGAGCGCGAGCTGCCCGTGGGCCTGGAGCTCGATCGCGTGAACGACCAGCCCGCCACGGTGAAGCGCTCGGTGGGCGAGTTCACGCGCTCGCTCACCGAGGCGGTGGCCATCGTGCTGCTGGTGAGCTTCGTGTCGCTGGGCCTGCGCACCGGGCTGATCGTGGCGCTGTCGATCCCGCTGACACTCTTCGTCACCTTCCTCTTCATGGAGTACGCGGGCGTCGACCTGCACAAGATCTCGCTGGGCGCGCTCATCATCTCGCTGGGCCTGCTGGTGGACGACGCCATCATCTCGGTAGAGATGATGGTGGTGAAGATGGAGCAGGGCTGGGAGCGCGTGCGCGCGGCCAGCCACGCGTTCAGCACCACCGCGATGCCCATGCTCACCGGCACGATCGTGACCGCCGCCGGCTTCCTGCCCATCGGCCTCGCGCGCTCCTCCACGGGCGAGTACACGTTCTCGATCTTCGCCGTGACCACCATCGCGCTGCTGGTCTCGTGGGTCGTGTCGGTGCTCTTCGTGCCCTACCTCGGCTACAAGCTGCTGCCGGACTTCCGCAAGGCGGGCGTGCACCTCGACGAGGGCGCGGTCTACCGCAAGCCCTTCTACCGGCGCTTCCGCGTCGTCGTGGAATGGAGCGTGGCCAACCGCTGGATCGTGATCGGCTCGACGGTGGCGGTGTTCCTCCTCTCGGTCTTCGCATTCCGCTTCGTGCAGCAGCAATTCTTCCCCGCGGCCAGCCGTCCCGAGCTGATCGTGGACCTGCGCCTGCCCGAGGGCTCCTCGCTCCTCGCCACCGAGGCCCAGGTGAAGAAGCTCGAAGCCGTCCTCCTGTCGGAGCCGCAGCTGAAGGACAACATCGACAACTTCGTGAGCTACGTGGGCAGCGGCTCGCCGCGCTTCTACCTGCCGTTCGACCAGCAGCTCGTGAACGCGAACTTCGGCCAGTTCATCGTGAACACCAGGAACAACGA
>JBKJYC010000209.1:0-3877 GCA_046715885.1 Usitatibacter sp. | reverse complement strand
GCAGGGTGGCCAGCACCAGCACCGGCCCCATTACGTTGGGCAGGACGTGCGTGAACATGATGCCGATGGGGTGGCGCCCGATCACGCGCGCGGCCTGCACGTACTCCTTGTTGCGCTCGACCAGCGTCGAGCCGCGCACGGTGCGGGCATACCCGACCCAGCCGGACGCCGCGATCGCGAGCACCAGCACCCACAGGACGGCCTGGTCGTGGGCCTCGCGCGGAAGGGTCGCGCGTGCCACGCCGTCGATCAGGAGGGCCACCAGGATCGCGGGGAAGGAAAGCTGCACGTCGGCCACGCGCATGATGAACGCGTCGATCTTGCCGCCGACGTAGCCGCTGATGAGCCCGAGGGTCACGCCGACCACCATCGCGAGCAGGGTAGCCAGCAGTCCCACCAGGAGCGACATGCGCGAGCCGAAGATGATGGTGGAGAGGATGTCGCGGCCCTGGTCGTCGGTGCCGAGCAGATACGTGGGGTTTCCCTTCGCCGTCCACGAGGGCGGCGTGAATGCGTCCAGCAGGTTCAGCGTCCTCAGGTCGAACGGATTGTGGGGCGCGACCCAGGGCGCGAAGACCGCCGCGAGGATGCAGGTGACGGTGAGGAACGCCGCGATCATGACGATGGGCGAGCGCCTGAAGCTGAAGTAGATGTCGCTGTCGAGGAAGCGCCGGACGCCCTGCATCTCAGTGCCCTCCCGCCGTGCCCTGGTCGATTCGCAGCCGCGGGTCCACGAAGTAGTAGAGGATGTCCACGATCAGGTTGATCACCACGAAGATGAAACCGATGAGGCAGAGGTAGGCGGCCATCACCGGGATGTCGGCGAACTGCACCGCCTGCACGAACAGCAGGCCCATGCCCGGCCACTGGAACACGGTCTCGGTGATGATCGCGAAGGCGATGATGCCGCCCAGCTGCAGGCCGGTGATGGTGATCACGGGCACCAGGGTGTTCTTCAGGGCGTGGCCGAAGTGGACCGCGCGCGTGGTGAGGCCGCGGGCGCGGGCGAACTTGATGTAGTCGGTGCGAAGCACCTCGAGCATCTCGGAGCGCACCAGCCGCATGATCAGGGTCACGGGAAAGAAGCCCAGCGTGATCGAGGGCAGTATCAGCGCCTTCAGGCCGCTGGTGGTGAGCAGTCCGGTGCTCCACAGCCCGACCTTCACCGTGTCGCCGCGCCCGAATGAGGGCAGCCACCCCAGCCACACGGCGAAAATGAGGATGAGGAAAATGCCGATGAGGAAGTTCGGCAGTGACACCCCGATGAGCGAAGTCGTGAGCAACGCGCGCGAGGTCCAGCTGTCGCGCCGCAGCGCCGTATAGACCCCCACCGGGATGCCGACGGCCAGCCCGATCAGCGCGGCCGTGAATGCGAGCTCGAGAGTTGCCGGCAAGCGCTCGACCAGCAACGTGGAAACCGGCCGCCCGAGGCGCAGCGAGATCCCGAAGTTGCCGTGCAGCGCGTTGTTGATGAAGGTCACGAACTGCACGTAGAACGGCTTGTCCAGGCCGAGCGAGGTGCGCATCTGCTCGCGGTCGGCCGAGGTGGCCTCGGGCGGCAGCATGAGCGAGACCGGGTCGCCTACGAAATTGAAGAGCGAGAAGGCGATGAACCCCACCACCAGCATCACGATGACGCCCTGAAGGAGGCGGCGGATGATGAACGCGATCATCCGTCGATGCGCGCAACGAAAAGGGCGGCCATGGCCGCCCTCGCGAGCTTCACTGGACGTTGACCCATCGCACCGACACGCGGTTGTCCGCGCGGTGCACGACGCTCACGTTGGAGCGCATGGCCCAGGGTATGACCTGGTGGTGCAGCGGCACGTGGCCCACGTCGTCGCGATGCAGGGTGGTGATTTCGCGCGCGAGCTCGGCGCGCTTCTTCAGGTCGATCTCGGTCTTCAGCCGGTCGATCGCGGCATCGACCTTCGGGTTGGAGTAGCGGCCGAGGTTGTAGTCGCCATCGGCGGTCTTCTCGATCTTCGAGCGCAGCAGGCTCTGCAACGCGTACTGCGAGTCGAACGTGGGCACGCCCCAGCCCAGCATGTAGAAGCTGGTGTCCATGTTCTGGATCTTCGGCAGCCACTGGGTGCGGGGCATCGCGTTGACCTTCACCTTGATGTTCGCCTGCGAGAGCATCCCCGCCACCGCAACGCAGATCTTCTCGTCGGCGATGTAGCGGTTGTTCGGGCAGTCGAGCGTCACCTCGAAGCCGTTGGGATACCCGGCGTCGGCGACCAGCTTGCGCGCCTTCTCGCGGTTGACGGCCACGGGCTTGTCGAGGTTCTTCGGATAGCCGTCAACCTGCGGCGCGAACATGATGCCGGTGGGCACGGAGAGCCCGCGCATCACCTGCCTCTTGATCGCCTCGATGTCGATGGACAGCTGCACCGCCTCGCGAACGCGCTTGTCCTTGAACGGGTTCTTGCCCTTCACGCTCGAGTACAGCAGCTCGTCCCTCGACTGGTCCATGCCGAGGAAGATGGTGCGGTTCTCGTTGCCCTCGAGCACCTTGATCTTCGCGTCCTGCTTCAGGCGCGGAATGTCCTGCGGCGGCGGGTCGAGCACGAAGTCGATCTCCCCGGACACCAGGGCGGCCATGCGGGTCGCATCGGACTTGATCGGCTGGTAGACGATCTCGGTCACGTTGCTCTCGCGCTTGCCCCACCAGTTGGAGTTGAGCACCGCGACCGTCTTCACGTCGGCCTCGCGGGTGCGCAGGATGAAGGGGCCCGTGCCGTTCGCGTTGCGCGAGGCGAAAGTCTCCTCCTTGTTCTTGTAGTCCTGGGGCTTCAGCACGTTGTGCTTTGTGCTCCACCCCTTGCTCATCATGCGGATCTCGGTGAGCTGGGGCACCAGCACCGGCGCCGGGCCCTCGGTGATCACGTCCACCGTCATGTCGTCGACCTTGCGCGCCTCCTTCACGCCCGCGAGATAGGGTTTGAAGTTCGAGGTGTCGGAGAGGGCGCGCTGGAACGTGAACACGACGTCGTCCGCATTGAATGGCGAGCCGTCGTGGAAGCGCACATTGGGACGCAGCTTGAAGCGCATCGTGGTCGGGTTGAGCTGTTGCCACGACAGCGCCAGAGCGGGCTCGACCTTCAGGTCCTTGCCGCGCGTGACCAGCGGCTCGTAGATGTTGTCGAGGAATGCGTTGGTGAAGCCCTCGTTGTTGCCATGCGGGTCGAGGGTGGTGAGGTCGCCCTGGCTCGAGAAGCGGAAGGTCTTGGCGTCGATGCCGAAGGAGCAGGCCAGAACGACGGCGAGCGCCGCCGCGCGGATGGCGGATGTGGCTTTCATGGTGGGTTCCCCAGGATGTTTTTAGCAGGCTAACGGGATGGAATATTACACTGGGGTCGTTGCCGTGATCCGGGAAACGCCATGACGCAGGAGCTGTTCCGGGACGAAGAAAATCGGGGTCCGGGTAGAAATATCTTCCCGAGCCTTCCGGCCCGAAAGATATTTCTACCCTGACCCCGATTTTGGCGCGTCGTCCTCGAGTTCCTTTAACGCAGCTTGAACTCGACTTCGGTCTCGACGGCGCGGGCCTGCACCGCTTCGCGTGGGAAATCCGGATCCACGCGCTTTAATTGTTGTTTTTTAGCCAAATCTTCTAGCTGTAACCCCATTCAGCGACCGAGGTGACCCAAGGGGAGGGCGGTCGTCTCCTTGACCGCCTCGAGGACGAAACTGGACTTCACGTCGAGCACGCCGGGATGCTTCAGCAGCGAGTCCATCACGAAGCGCGAAAAATGCTCGAGGTCCTCCACGTGCACTCCCAGGAGGTAGTCCATGTCGCCCGTCATTGAATGGCAGCCGACGACTTCGGGCCAGTCCTGGATCGCCCGGGCGAATGCTTCGGTGGGCATGTGTC
>JBKJYC010000208.1:0-3804 GCA_046715885.1 Usitatibacter sp. | reverse complement strand
CATGCCCTGCGTGCCGCGCCCGTGCCGCGTGTACTCCGCGATCGGGGTGCGCTTGCCGAAGCCGTTCTCGGTGGCGGTGAGGACGCTCTGGGTCTCGTTCTCCGCGACCAGCAGCGCAATTACCTTCCCGCCCTTCGCGAGGTTCATGCCGCGCACCCCGCGCGCGCCGCGGCCCATCGGGCGGACGTCGTTCTCGTCGAAGCGCACCGCCTTGCCCTCGTCGGAGAAGAGCATCACGTCGTGCTTGCCGTCGGTGAGCGCCACGCCCACCAGGCAATCGCCCTCGTCCAAGTCCACGGCGATGATTCCCGAGGGACGCGGGCGCGAGTAATCGGCGAGCGAGGTCTTCTTCACGACGCCTTCCTGCGTCGCGAAGAACACGTAACGGTCCTCCACGAACTCGCGCACCGGCAGGATGGCGTTGATGCGCTCGCCCTCCTCCATGCGCAGCAGGTTCACGATGGGCTTGCCGCGGCTGGTTCGGCTGCCCTGGGGCACCTCGTACACCTTGATCCAGTACACCTTGCCCTTGTTGGAGAAGCACAGCACGTAGTCATGCGTGTTGGCGATGAAGAGCTTCTCGATGAAGTCGTCTTCCTTCGTCGTCGTCGCCTGCTTGCCGCGCCCGCCGCGCTTCTGCGCGCGATACTCGTCGAGCGGCTGGGCCTTGATGTAGCCCGCGTGCGAGAGCGTGACCACCACGTCCTCGCGTGCGATATGGTCTTCAAGGCGCAGGTCCTCGCCGTTCACCACGATCTCGCTCTTGCGCGGGTCGGCGAACTCGCGCCGGATCTCGGAGAGCTCCTCGCCGATGATGGCCGAGACGCGCTCGGGCTTCGAGAGGATGTCCAGGAGGTCCTCGATCATCGCGATGACCTCGCGGTACTCGGAGAGGATCTTGTCCTGCTCCAGGCCGGTCAGGCGCTGCAGCTGCATCTCGAGGATCTTCTGCGCCTGCGGCTCGGAGAGCCGGTAGCCCGCATCGCCCTCGGGCCGCGTCGAGCCCTCGACTCCCATCGAAACCAGGCCGAACTCCCGCGGCAGGTTCTCGGGCCGGTACTGCTCGGCCGAGGCTCGCGCGAGCATCTCCTCGACGAGCGCGGAACGCCACACCTTGCCCATCAATGCCTCTTTCGCCGCGGCGGGCGTGGACGCGGCCTTGATGAGCGCGATCACCTCGTCCACGTTGGAGAGCGCCACCGCGAGACCCTCCAGCACGTGGCCGCGCTCCCTGGCCTTGCGCAGGTTGAAGACGGTGCGGCGGGTGACGACCTCGCGGCGATGGCGCAGGAAGGCGTCGAGGAACTGCTTCAGGTTCAGGACCTTCGGCTGGCCGTCGAGGAGCGCGACCATGTTCATGCCGAAGGTTTCCTGCATCTGCGTGTTCTTGTACAAATTGTTCAGGACGATCTCGGCCACCTCGCCGCGCTTCAGCTCGATGACGATGCGCATGCCCTTCTTGTCGGATTCGTTGCGCAGGGCGGCGATGCCCTCGATCCGCTTGTCGCGCACCATCTCGCCCAGCTTGGCGAGCAGCTGGTCGCCCCCGACCTGGTAGGGCAACTCGTCCACGACGATCGCCTGCTTGCCGCCCCTCTCCATGTCCTCGACGTGCGTGCGCGCGCGCATCACGACGCGCCCGCGGCCGGTGCGGTAGCCCTCCTTCACATCGGCGGTGCCGTAGATGATTCCCGCGGTGGGAAAGTCGGGCGCGGGGACGATGCGGATCAGCTCCTCGATGTCGATCGCGGGGTCCTTCAGGAGCGCCTGCGTCGCATCGACGATCTCGCCCAGGTTGTGGGGCGGAATGTTGGTGGCCATGCCGACCGCGATGCCCGAGGAGCCGTTGACCAGCAGGTTCGGGAATCGCGCCGGGAGAACCGTGGGCTCCTGCTCCTTGCCGTCGTAGTTCGGCACGAAATCGACCGTCTCCAGGTCGATGTCGGAAAGCAACTCGCTCGAGATCTTCTGCAGGCGGCATTCCGTGTACCGGTAGGCGGCGGGCGAGTCGCCATCGACGGAGCCGAAATTGCCCTGGCCGTCGATGAGCGGGTAGCGCATCGAGAAGTTCTGCGCCATGCGCACCAGGGCCTCGTAGGTCGCGGTATCGCCGTGGGGGTGGTACTTGCCCAGCACTTCGCCCACCACCCGGGCGCACTTCACGTAGGGGCGATTCCAGACGTTGTTGGTCTCGTGCATCGCGAACAGGATCCGGCGGTGGACCGGCTTCAAACCGTCCCGAACGTCGGGGAGCGCGCGCCCGACGATGACGCTCATTGCGTAGTCCAGGTAGGACCGGCGCATCTCCTGCTCGAGGCTGATCGGGTGGGTTTCCTTGGCGAACTGTTCCATGGGCTCCTGAGGCGCCCCGTCCGACGAAACCGGGGCAGTAAGTGCTTGTTATGTAGGTGATTTTTAGTGGCGGCGAAAGACGAATTCTACCATAGGGCGCACGCGCTTCCAACCCGGCGGCCGCCGTGGAACCTGTGGCGGAAATACAACCACAGGGGTTCTACTGTTGCGAAAACCGCACCCTTTGGTTGTGGAACCAAAAGGCCTTTGTGTATGATGTTGCGAGCACTTTTGGCGGTAGCCTCCTCAACAAAAAGCCAAGCGGTACTACAACCACCTACATCTCTTGGGAGTTCCGTTATGAAGATTTCCTTGCTTGGGAAGCTGTTGCTCGGTTCCGCTGCGATGGCGCTGACCAGCACGGCTTTCGCCAACGCCACGCCGAACGCTACCGACTCCCAGGGCGCCCCGGTGCGCGACGGCTCGGGCGCTTGTGTCGTCTCTTCCGGCATCGCCCATCCCGACTGCAGGGGCGTAACGGCCGCTCCTGCACCGACTCCTCCCGCGCAGCCCGCCGCTCCGGCACGTCCCGCCGCGCCGACCCCGCCGGCACCCGCCGCGACTCCGGCACCCGTCTCGGTGCGCCAGGCTGTCGTGATCCAGGCCGACGCGCTGTTCGACTTCGACAAGTCCGTACTGCGCCCCGATGGCCGCAAGAGCATCGATGACGCGCTCGCCAAGATCGGCGGCGTCGACCTCGAGATGGTGATCGCCACCGGCCACACGGATTCGGTCGGCACCGACGCCTACAACCAGCGCCTGTCGGAGCGCCGCGCCGCCGCGGTGAAGGACTACCTGGTGAGCAAGGGCATCGCGTCCTCGAAGATCACCACGATCGGCAAGGGTGAGTCCCAGCCCGTCGCGACCAACAAGACGGCTGAAGGCCGCCAGAAGAACCGTCGCGTGGACATCGAGTTCAAGGGTGTCCGCAAGTAAGCTTCGCTAGCCCGGCAGAAAACCCCGCTCCGGCGGGGTTTTTTGTTCCCATGCTACGGATCGACACCCTCATCCATGCCGCCCACGTGATCCCGGTCGAGCCGGACCGGGTGACGCTGCGCGACCATGCCGTGGCGATCGCGGAGGGGCGCGTGGTGGCGGTCCTGCCGGCGCAGGAAGCGGCAAGCCGCTACGAGGCGCGCTCCGTGGTGCGGCTCGACAACCACGCGCTGATCCCGGGCCTCGTGAACCTGCATTGCCACGCGGCCATGGCGCTGCTGCGCGGGCTCGCCGATGACGTGCCGCTGATGAAGTGGCTGCAGGAGCACATCTGGCCCGCGGAAGGCCGGCACGTGAGCGACGCGTTCGTGCACGACGGCAGCCTGCTCGCGATGGCGGAGATGCTGCGCGGGGGCGTCACCTGCGTGAACGACATGTATTTTTTCCCCGAAGCGACGGCGCGCGCCGCGCTGCGCATCGGAATGCGCGCCTGCCTGGGGATCATCACCCTCGAGT
>JBKJYC010000207.1:0-3763 GCA_046715885.1 Usitatibacter sp. | reverse complement strand
GAGGCTCAGCTCAAACCGAGGACGTCGTCCATTCCGTAGAGTCCCGGCGGCTTGCCCGCCAGAAAGCGCGCCGCGCGCATCGCGCCCTGCGCGAAGTTCGTGCGGCTGGTGGCGCGATGCGTGATCTCGACGCGTTCTCCGGCGGAGGCGAAGAACACCGTATGGTCGCCGACCACGTCACCGCCGCGCGCGGCCGAAAAGCCGATCGTGCCGCCCTTGCGCTCTCCCGTGACGCCGTGGCGCGCGAAGACGCCGTCCTTCTCCAGCGTAGTGGCGCGCGCCTTCGCCGCGACCTCGCCCAGCCTCAACGCGGTCCCCGAGGGCGCGTCGACCTTCAGCTTGTGGTGCATCTCGAAGACCTCGACGTCGTAGTCGGGCCCGAGCGCCCTCGAAGCCATCTCGACCAGCTTCAGCGCGACGTTCACGCCAATGCTCATGTTCGGCGCCATCACGATGGCAATGTCCTTCGATGCCGCGCGGATCTTCGCGATCTCCTCCGGCTTGAGCCCCGTGGTGCCGATGACCAGCTTCTTTTTCGCCGCGAGGCATGCGGCCAGATGCGCCATCGTGCCCTCGGGACGGGTGAAGTCGATCAGCACGTCACATGCGGCGAGCGCCGCGGCCACGTCGGCAACGACATTCGCGCCTTTGGCACCCGCGGCGAGCTCACCCGCGTCGCGGCCGATGCACGGGCTGCCCGCGATATCGAGCGCCGCACCCAGCGCGATGCCGTCGGTGGAGGTGGCCGCCTCGAGCAACGCCCGGCCCATCCGGCCGCTCGCGCCGGCGATGCCGACGCGAAGGCTCACTTGCGTTCCTCGCCCTTGATGGCCACCGGCGCCGTGCCGTCGATGCGAACCACCTTGTCGTTCTCGAACACGATGGTGATCTTGTTGCGTTCGATCTCGCGGCCCTTCTTCGCGTTGTAGAACCAGTAGTCCCAGCGGTTGGCGTGGAACGCGTCCGCGAGCAGCGGCGTGCCCAGGAACTGGCGCACTTCGGGGCGCGACATGCCCACCTTCACCTTCGCGAGCTGGTCCTGAACGACGACATTGCCTTGCTGGACGTCGATCTTGTGGACGCAACCGGCGAAGAGGGTGGCGGCGACGAAAACGGAGAGGATGAAACGCATGGAATGGAAGAGTGGCAACGGACTCGAAGCGTGCATTATAGGGCCTCGAATCCCGGTATGATTTCCTCAACACGCACACTCACCGCGCCCCAATGAGCGATCCCCGAGAACTTCGCGACCAGGGCCTCAAGGTCACCGTGCCGCGCCTGAAGGTGCTGGACCTCTTCCAGCACAGCCCCGAGCGCCACCTCACCGCCGAAGACGTCTACCGCAAGCTGCTCGAGGACCATGCCGACATCGGGCTGGCCACCGTCTATCGCGTGCTCACGCAGTTCGAGCAGGCGGGCCTGCTGATGCGCCACCACTTCGAGGGCGGCAAGGCGGTCTACGAGTTGAACGAAGGAACGCACCACGATCACCTGGTCTGCCAGCAATGCGGACGCGTGGAGGAGTTCTACGACGCCGAGATCGAGAAGCGCCAGACGAAGGTGGCGAAGGAGCGCGGCTTCACGATCCGCGAGCACCAGCTCCACATCTACGCGGACTGCACCAAGCCCAAGTGCCCGCACCGTCCGAAAGGCTGAAGCGCCATGAGAGAGACACTGCGCGCCGGCCTCACCGGTACATTTCGCTACAAGGTCCCGGCATCGAAGACCGTTCCGCGGATCTTCGAGGAGGCGCCGGATTTCCAGATGATGCCGCGCGTGCTCGCCACGGGTTACCTGGTGGCGCTGTGCGAATGGGCCGCGATCGAGCTGATGAAGCCGCACCTCGATTGGCCGCGCGAGCAGAGCCTCGGCACCCACGTGAGCCTTTCCCATACGGCCGCCACGCCGCCCGGGCTCACCATCGAGGTCACGGTCACCGTCATGGAAGTCCAGGGCCGCGTGATTTCGTTCTCGGTACGCGCGACTGACGGCGTGGACCCGATCACCGAGGGCACGCACCAGCGCATGGTGATCGACGCCGAGCGCTTCAACCTCAAGGTCGCGGCCAAGACGGCAGCCGCGAGCGCGTCTGCGTGATCGCGCGCGCTCTCTCGGCGGCCTGCGTGGTGCTCGCGGCGGTGCTGGCCGAACCGGCGCTGGCGCAGAGGGCGCCCCCGGCGACGATCGAGGAGGTACGCGTCGCGGAGCTGCCCCGCGAAGCGCGCGACACGATCGCGCTGATACGCAAGGGAGGCCCGTACCCGTACGCCAAGGACCACGCGGTGTTCGGCAATCGCGAGGCCAGGCTGCCTCGGCAAAAGTACGGCCACTACCGCGAGTACACTGTGAGAACGCCGGGCGAGCGGACGCGCGGCGCGCGGCGCATCGTCGCCGGAAAGAGCGGCGAGATGTACTACACCGCGAACCACTACGGCAGTTTCCGGCGGATCGTGGAATGACGCGAGGGGGCTGAGATGACGATCGCGGCGCTCGAGGCGCTCTTCGAGGAGAATCGCGGGGGAGTGTTCTTCCTTCCCGGCAACGTGCCGTCGCGCTCGGTGCAGCAGGCGGCGAAGTCCGCGGACTTCGCGTTCTTCCACATCGAGGGGAAGAACATCTCGCGCAAGGAGCAGTTGCTCAATGCGTTCGCCACGGCGCTGCGGCTGCCGAAGCACTTCGGCCACAACTGGGACGCGCTCGAGGAATGCCTCGACGACATGGACCTCCCGGAGGCCGAGGGCGTGGTGATCTACTACGATCACATCGACGGCCTGCTCGCCGCCAATCCGGA
This sequence comes from Usitatibacter sp., assembly GCA_046715885.1. Lineage (GTDB taxonomy): Bacteria > Pseudomonadota > Gammaproteobacteria > Burkholderiales > Usitatibacteraceae > Usitatibacter. The sequence goes on along the minus strand of JBKJYC010000207.1, from coordinate 972 downwards.
CCAGGTGGCGACGCTGGTGGAGATCTCCCGCGACGCGGTGGCCTCGTGGAAAGAGGAAGGCACCCCGTTCTTCGTGCTTCTCTCCGGTTCGACGGCACCAAAGGGCGTGGCGAAGCTCAAGGAAAAAGCCGCCGAAGACTGAAAAAACCCGGGTTAGAGAAAATCGGGGTCGGCGATGAGCGTCGCGTTGCCGCCGGCCGCGGCGGTGTTCACGGTGAAGGTCCGCTCGGTGGCGAAGCGGAAGAGGTAGTGCGGCCCCCCGGCTTTCGGGCCGGTGCCCGAAAGGCCCTCGCCCCCGAAAGGCTGCACGCCCACGGTGGCCCCGATCATGTTGCGGTTCACGTAGAGGTTGCCCGCCTTCGCGCGGCGGCGGATGAATTCCACGGTGTCCTCGATGCGGCTGTGGATGCCGAGCGTGAGCCCGTAACCCTTCGCATTGATCGCATCGACCAGCTCGCCCAGCCGCGCGGACTCGAAAGTCACCACGTGCAGGATCGGGCCGAAGATCTCACGGTCGATCGCATCCAGGCTCGAGATCGCGTAGGCGCGCGGGGCGAAGAACGTCCCCGGGAGCGCGGCGTCCATGGGTGCCTTGCAGAGGAGTGTGGCCTCGCGGTCCATCCTGCGCGCGTGGGCCTCGAGCATCTCGAGCGACTCCCGGTCGATCACCGGGCCCACGTCGTTCTCGAGGCGCGCCGGGTCGCCCAAGCGAAGCTCTGCCGTGGCACCCTCCAGCAGCGCCAGCACCCGCGGCGCGATCTCCCTCTGCAGGCAGAGCACGCGCAGGGCCGAGCAACGCTGGCCGGAGCTGTTGAACGCCGAGGCGATGACGTCGGTCACCACCTGCTCCGGGAGCGCGCTGGAGTCGACGATCATGGCGTTCAGCCCGCCGGTCTCGGCGATGAAGGGCACGATCGGCCCCTCGCGCGCGGCGAGCGCCCGGTTGATGGCGCGCGCCGTCGCCGTGGACCC
>JBKJYC010000206.1:0-2520 GCA_046715885.1 Usitatibacter sp. | reverse complement strand
GCTTCGAGTGCGACAACTGCGTCATCTACTGCCCGCAGACCGCGGTCAAGCGCACTCCCAAGGCGGAGGCGACCATGGGCCGCTACGTCTACACGGACTACGACCTGTGCATCGGCTGCCACATCTGCGCCGACGTCTGTCCCACGGGCTACATCAAGATGGGCATGGGCGACCACTGAGACTCGCGGAAAGGCAGATGATGCGGTTCGCCGTCGTGCTGGCCGTGATGCTCGCGGGGGGCCTCGCCCTTGCCGAGGAGAGGCGCGCCGGGCGTGTCGCGCTGCCGGCCGTGAAGATCGAGAAGGCGGGAGCCTGCGTCGCGCCGACCGAGGAAATGCGCCGGGATCACATGAGCATGCTCCTGCATCAGCGCGACCGGACTGTGCGCCAGGGGATCCGCGAGCCACGCTTCAGCCTCAAGAACTGCGTCGAATGCCATGCCGCCCGCGACACCGGCAGCGTGCTCGGCAACGACGGCTTCTGCTCGAGCTGCCACGCTTATGCCTCGGTGAGCATCGACTGCTTCGAGTGCCACACCCCGTTGCGGCAGAGCCGGGCCCCTTCCAAGCCATGAACCCGGACCGCCGCCAGTTTCTGGGCTGGGGCGCGGCCGCGGCCGCTGGCGCGGCGCTCGCGCCGGGCATCAGGCTGATCGAGCTCGCGCAGGCTCGATCGCCGCAGGAGGCGGCCTCGACGCTCAAACGCTGGGGGCTCCTGATCGACATCACGAAGTGTGCTGATTGCGACGAGTGCGTCACCGCCTGCCACGAAGAAAACGGCGTGGCCGGCCACGGCCGGGCCGAGACCGATGCGCAGTGGATCCGGAAGGTGAAGCTTCGCGACAAACGCACCGGCCATGCGCAGACGCTGCCGTACATGTGCCAGCACTGTGAAAATGCGCCCTGCGTGGACGTGTGCCCGACCGGCGCCTCCTTCAGGCGTGACGACGGCATCGTACTGGTGGACAAACACACGTGCATCGGTTGCCGTTACTGCGTCATGGCCTGCCCCCACGGCGCGCGCTCCTTCATTCACGAGACGGTGAGCGGCCAGAAAGCGGACGTGCCTCGCGGCAAGGGCACCGTGGAGTCCTGCACCCTGTGCGTTCACCGGGTGGACCGCGACCAGACCCCAGCCTGCGTCGAGGCGTGCAACCGTGACGGCGGAAAGGCCATGGTATTCGGCGACCTCAACGATCCCTCCGCGCCGATCCACCAGCGCCTGAAGACCGAACCTTCGACCCAAGTGCGCGCCGATCTCGCCCTGAACACGGGCGTGCGCTACCAGGGGCTGTAGCATGGCCCAAGTGTACTATCGGGAGATCGAGGGCCGCAGCCGCGGCTTCTACGTGTTGCTCGTCGCGCTCGGCGCCTTGATCCTCGCGGGCCTTGGCGCCGCCTGGTACATGGAGCACCGCGGCCACCACGTCACCGGCATGAGCAACCGCATCGTGTGGGGGGCGCCGCACGTGTTCGCGGTGTTCCTGATCGTCGCCGCCTCCGGCGCGCTCAACGTCGCTTCGATCGCCTCGGTGTTTGGGCGCGATCTGTACAAGCCCCTTGCGCGGCTCTCCGGCTTGCTGGCGCTTACGCTGCTCGCGGGGGGGCTCAGCGTGCTGGTGCTCGACCTCGGCCGTCCCGACCGGCTGATCGTGGCGATGACGAATTACAACTTCAAATCGATCTTCGCCTGGAACATCGTCCTCTACACCGGTTTTTTCGCCGTCGTCGCGCTTTACCTCTGGACCATGTTCGAGCGGCGCATGAACGGCTACAGCCCGCGCGCCGGCCTGATCGCGTTTGTCTGGCGCTTGGTCCTGACCACCGGAACCGGGTCCATCTTCGGTTTCCTGGTGGCGCGCGAGCCCTACAACAGCGCCTTGCTCGCGCCCTTGTTTATCGTGATGTCGCTCTCCTTCGGACTTGCCGTCTTCGTGCTGGTGCTGATGGCGGCGTTCCGGGGGAGCGGCCGCGCGCTGGGCGAAGCCGTGCCGGACCGGCTGAGGAGCCTCCTCGCAGTGTTCGTCGCCTCAGTCCTCTATTTTGTCGCGGTCCATCACCTCACCAACCTCTATGTCGCCCGCCAGCACGAGGCGGAGCGCTTTATTCTCGTCGACGGAGGCGTCTACACCGCACTCTTCTGGTTCGGCCAGGTCTTCGTCGGCGGAGTGGTTCCTCTTGTGTTGCTGCTCGCCCCCAAAATGCGCCGCACACGCGGCACGCTCGCCGCCGCTGCGGTCTGCGTGATCGCCGGCGGCTTCGCCCAGCTCTACGTGCTGATCATTGGCGGACAGGCCTATCCGCAGATGATGTTTCCCGACAAGGACATCGCCAGCAGCTTCTTCGACGGCGTGGTCGCCGAGTACACGCCCAGCCTGCCGGAGATCGCACTCGGCGTGGGCGGGACGGCCCTTGCGCTGGCGCTCACCATGGTGGCGCTCAAGGCGCTGGCGTTCCTGCCGCTCGGCATGGCGGACGGCGACGCCGGTCCGGCGTTGTGAACCGGCTGCTCGTCTCCGCC